>JBOHBE010000157.1:0-5740 GCA_050698235.1 Gaiellales bacterium | reverse complement strand
CTCCAGATCCTCGGTCGGCGGGTCGGCGGTCGTCACGCCGATCACCGCCGGGAAGATGTCGGTGCCATCGACGGCGTTCCGGAGGTCCTCGGCGATAGCCCTCGCCAGGTGCCGCTCGGTGCCCCGCAGCCAGTACGAATGGTCGATCGCCGAGATGAGGACGTCGAACTCGCCCGACTCGGCAAGCATCTCGAACACGCGCGGGAAGACGACGCGGTCGTCGTCGATCGCCCAGCAGTCGACGGGGTTTCCGACGTGGAGGAAGTTCGGGAACTCGGCGCTGATCGCCGCGCGAAGCTTCTCGGGGAAGAGCGCCAGCGGGATCCCGGCCTGCTCGGCCTTGTCGGCGAAGTACTCGCCCTCGCCGCCCGAGTTCGTGACGACCCCGATACGGCGGCCGCGCGGCGGCTGCTCGCGACCGAACACTTCGAGGTGCTCGATCCAGTCGCCGAAGTCGTCGACCCGGATCGCGTTGTAGTGGCGGAGCATCGCCGAGAAGCTCCGGTCGGAGCCGACCAGGGCGCCGGTGTGGGCGAGGGCCGCCTCGGCCCCCATCTCTGACGTGCCGACCTTCATGACGATCGCGACCTTGCCCGCCTCGGAGACGCGCCGCAGCGCCTCCTCGAAGGCAGCCGGGCGGCGCACCGCCTCGAGGAAGAGGCCGATAACGCGGGTTGCGGGATCCTGGGCGAACCAGGCGACGAAGTCGGCCGCATCGACGACCGTCTCGTTCCCCGACGAGACCATCGTGCGGAAGCCCACCCGCGGGCCCAGCGAGACGAGGATCTCGCCGATCGAGCCCGAGTGGGCGAGCGTCGCCACGGGGCCCGGTACGAATGTGGGGTGCAGGCTCCCGATCCACGGCGACGGCGAGCCCGGCGTCGCGATCCCCATGCAGTTCGGCCCGACCATCGCGATGCCGGCCTCCCGCACCCGCGCCGAGATGCGCTCCGAGATCGGAGGGCCGTCGTGCCCGGCCTCGTTCCCGAGCCCCGGCGTGATGATCGCCTTCACGCCCTCGACCGACAGCACGTCCTCGATCGCGGTCTCGATGCGGCGGTGGCCGACGCCCATCACGACCATCTCGGGCACCGCCGGGCACTCGGCCAGCGACGGATAGCAGGGGACGCCGCACGCCTCGGTCTTGGTCGGGTTGATGCCGTAGAACGGCACGCCCGGCTTGGTCATGTTCTCGGCGATCCGCACCGAGGTGCGCTCGGAGATGCCGTAGATGGCCACCGACCGCGGGTCGAAGACCGCGTCGAGATCGGTGTTCAAGAGCGGCCGGTCGATGACCGACATCAGATGGTTGGTTCCACGTCGGCGTGATGTCCTGGGCGGCGAGAACCGAGCAGCGCAAGGACGCAGGGAGGGTTCATACTGGTGCCAAGTATGGGCGCGACCGAGGACGCGGCGATGCGAAGGTTCGCAGCCGCAGCCCCACCACAGAACGCCAACCTGAAGCAGGTGGACGTCCAGGCGCGCGCGGACGTGGAATCACCCATCTCTAGTCGGCTTCCACGAAGAACTTGCCGGTC
Organism: Gaiellales bacterium; assembly: GCA_050698235.1. Lineage (GTDB taxonomy): Bacteria > Actinomycetota > Thermoleophilia > Gaiellales > JAICJC01 > JAICJC01. The sequence continues at coordinate 4,202 of JBOHBE010000157.1, read as the reverse complement.
TCGCCGCCCGAGAAGTAGCGCGACGTGACTGTCTTCTTGCGGGTGTAGAAGTCGACCGCGTCGCTGCCGTGGGCGTGCAGGTCGCCGAAGAACGAGCCCTTCCAACCCGAGAATGGGAAGAAGGCGACCGGGGCGGCCACGCCGACGTTCACGCCGATCATGCCGACCTCGGCGTCGTGCCGGTAGCGGCGAACGGCGGCGCCCGACTCGGTGAAGATCGACGTGCCGTTGCCGTACGTCGAGGCGTTCACGATGTCGATCGCCTCGTCGAGCGACGCGGCATGGATGACCGACAGCACAGGGCCGAAGATCTCCTCGCGGGCGACGTCCATGTCGGCCGTCACGCCGTCGAGGATCGTCGGGCCGACGAACGCGCCGTCGGGGTTGGCGTCGGGGCTGCGGCCGTCGACCGCCAGGGTCGCACCGGCCTCGACTCCGCGCTCGATCCATTCCAGGATGCGGTCGCGGGCGGTCGTCGAAACGACGGGCCCGACGTCGGTCCCGCCCTCGAGGCCGTCGCCGACCGAGAGCGCCTTGGTGCGGGCGACGAGCTCGTCGACCAGCGGCCGCTTCGCGTCTCCAACCGCTACGACGACCGACCCTGCCATGCAGCGCTGGCCGGCGGCCCCGAACGCCGATCCGATGATGTTCGAGACCGTCCTCGGGATGACCGCGTCGGGCATGACGACCATGAAGTTCTTGGCGCCGCCCAGAGCCTGGACGCGCTTGCCGTTAGCGGCCGCTCGCTCGTAGACGTACTTCGCCACCTTCGCCGACCCGACGAACGAGATCGCGTCGATGCCTGGGTGGTCGAGCAGGCCGTTCACGACGTCGACCGAGCCGTTCACGAGGTTCACGACGCCGTCCGGAAGCCCGCCCGTCTCGTCGATCAGGTTGTAAAAGAGCTCCTGGGTGAGGGGCACCTGCTCGGAGGGCTTCAGCACGAACGTGTTGCCGCAGGCGATCGCGAAGGGCAGGAACCAGAAGGGCACCATCGCCGGGAAGTTGAAGGGCACCACCGCGGCGCACACGCCCACCGGCTGGCGGATCGTCTCGCAATCGACGCCGGTCGCGACGTTCTCGAGCACGCGGCCCTGCATCGTCTGCGGGATCGCCGACGCCGCCTCGATCATCTCGATCGCGCGGCCGACCTCGGCGCGGGCGTCGGGGAGCGTCTTTCCCATCTCGCGGGTGACGGAGCGGGCGAGCTCGTCGGCGTGGGCCTCGACGACCTGGCGGAAGCCGAAGAGCCAGCGGGCGCGCTCGATGGTCGGGCGACGGCGCCACTCGGGGAAGGCGGCGCGCGCGGCCAGGACGGCGGCGTCGACGTCGGCTGCGCCGGAGAGCGGCACGCGGGCCAGGATCTCGCCGGTGGCGGGATTCGTGACGTCGAGCTCGTCGCTCGCCGTCGAGGCGACCCAGTGGCCGCCGATGTAGTTCGAGAGCAGGCGCGTATCGGTGCGTGTGGACATGGCTGCATTCAACCCGCCGGCCGTCCGCGCCGCCACCTTACACTGTGTCCATGAATACCCCGGACATCGGACACTCTGTACTGACGGTCGGCGATCTTCTGGGCCTCGAGGAGTTCCTTCGCGCCGACGTCTCGGTGGCCGCCGGCGGACACCGGCTCGGGAACCGGGTCGAGTGGGTGCACGTCTTCGAGACGCCGTTCGTGGCGGACGTGATCCGGGGCGGCGAGTTCCTCCTGACGACCGGAATCGGCCCGGCCGGGCTGCCTGCCACGGAGGTCGGCGCGCTCGTAGCCGGCCTCGCCCGGGCGGGCGCCGCGGGCATCGGCTTCGAGCCGACGCACGCCCCGGCGGCGGCGCTGATCGAGCCGTGCCGCCGCCACGAGCTGCCGCTGCTCGTGTTCGGCCGCGACGTCCGCTTCGTCGACATCACCCGCGTCGTCCACGAGCGGCTCGTCTCGAGCGAGCTCGCCACCCTGCGCCGGGCCGTCGGCCTCCAGGCCCAGCTGCGCGAGGCGGCCCGCGAGGGCCTCGGGCCGGCCGGGCTCGTGGCCGCGCTCGGCGACGTGCTCGAGGCGCAGGTGCTGCTCGAGCGCGCCGACCGGACGCCGATCGCCTCCTCACCCGAGGACGGTCTCGATGTCGCGTTCATGGACGCCCTCGACCGGCACCGCCAGCGGCTGCCGACGCCGCTTCACTCCCGGCCCGTGAACCCGGCTGCGCGCCTGCACGTCCTGCCGGGGCGCGGAGACGAGCTCGATCTGCTCGCGGTCGACGAGGCGGCGTTCCTGCTCTCGGTCGCGATGGCCGCCCAGCCGCCCCAGGAGGAGGTGCCGTCGGCCGAGCGGGCCCGGCTGCTCCAGCGGCTCGCTGAGGGCCGGGCGGGTTCGAGCGCCGACATCCTCCGGCGGGCGCGCTCTGCCGGCGTGGATCTCTCGCGGGCGACGCTGTGGGCGTTCCACGGGCGGGGCGGGCTCGCACGGCTCGAGCGGATGGGGCTCGACGCGCTCGTCGACGGACCGCGAGCGCTGGTCGCCGTGCGCGGCGACCTCGACCCGGCCGCGCTGGCCCGCGATCTCGTGAGGCGCGACGTGACGGCGGTCGGCTACGACAGCCGCGGCACCGAGCCATGGCAGGTGCGCGACGCGCTGGCGGGCGCAGAGCGCGCGTGCCTCGTTGCCGCCGCGGCCGGCCCGGCGGTCCGGCGCGGCTCTGAGCTGGGAGCGCTCGGCGGGATCGCCCGCGACATCCTCGCCGGCGAGCGCATCGAGCCGCGGCTCGACGAGGGATCGCTCGCTGTCGTCGAGGCGCTGGTGGCGACGGGCTGGTCGAAGGCCGCCGCGGCCCGTCGCCTCGGGATCTCCCGCCAGGGGCTGTACGAGCGGATCGCCGCGCTTCGCGGCCGCCACGGCGTCGACCCCGACCTGCCGCAGACCCGCGTGGAGCTGGCGCTTGAGGTGTGGACGGTGCGGATGTGCGACCTTGTCTGATGTGCGCGTGGTCCAACTGAGGTCGGAAGCGCTGAGCCCGGAGCAGGCGCGGGAGCTGCGGTCGCTGTGCGAGCGGGCGTGGGCTGCCAAGGGCGGAGACTTCAACACCGAGGATTGGGAGTCGTGCCTGGGCGGCACCCACGTCCTCGTCGAGGACGGCGGAGCGGCCGTCTCGCACGCCTCGGTAATCGAGCGGACCCTGGAGCTTGACGGAACGCCTCTTCGGACGGGCTTCGTCGAGGCCGTCGCCACGTTGCCCGAGCGGCAGGGTGCGGGATACGCGTCGGAGGTGATGCGGGCCGTGAACGCGCTCGTGGACGGGGGGTTCCAGCTGGGCGCGCTCGACACCGAGATCCCGGCGTTCTACGAGCGCCTGGGCTGGGTGCTGTGGCCGGGCCACACCGGCGTCCGCGAGACGGAGGGTGTGCGGCTCACGCCCGAGGAGGACGGAAACGTGCTCCTACGGCTGCCGGGCGGATCGCTCGAGGCCGGCCGGGAATCGCTCCTCGTCTGCGACTGGCGTCCCGGGGATCCCTGGTAGCGGCGGCGGGTACCCTGCCCTCGTGGCCGGCTTGATCGACTCGGGGTGGGCGGCGTGGCTCCCGTCGGAGCTGGTCGCCGCGATGGAGGCGCTCACCGCGAACGCGGCCGGGAAGCGGGCATTCGCCAAGCGGCTCGCCGACGGCCCCGACGCCGAGGCGCGCGAGCGCTGGGACCGCTTCGTGCTGGTCGCGCCGTCGCGGATCGACGTCCCGGCGAGCGCCGACGGCCTGACACCAGAGGAGTGCTGGGCGCTGCTCGCCGACCTGGGCCTCGCGGAAGGCGATCCACCGCGGCCCGTCGCGCAGCCGGAGCCTGTCGAGCTCGTTTTGACCCTGGATCACGACCAGGTGCGCGAGCTGGAGGGAGTCCGGATGGCCCGCGAGGTCGGCGACCCCGCAACGCCCGTCGAGGCGCTGCCCTCGCTCGAGGCCCGCTTCGGCGGCGCCAAGGTCGGTCGCAACGATCCCTGCCCGTGCGGCTCGGGCAAGAAGTTCAAGCGCTGCCACGGATCGTGACGGCGTTCGACCCACGGATCCTGCCGCCCGACCTGCCTGTCCCCGAGGACGACGGGGCGGCGGACCACCTGCCGGGGCTCGAGGTCCCGTCGCTCTCCTTGCAGTCGACGGCCGGCCCGGTCGACCTCCGCAACGCCGCGGCGGGAACGCTCGTCCTCTACATCTACCCGCGGACAGGCCGACCG
>JBOHBE010000156.1:0-3540 GCA_050698235.1 Gaiellales bacterium | reverse complement strand
GAGCTGCGCGTACTGCGCGCCGAAGTCGAGCACGATCACCGGACGCTCGGCCGGCCGCACGGCGTCCGCGGCGAGCGCGCCGGCGACCGCGGCGCTCACCGCGACATCCCGATGCCCTGCTCGCGCTGCAGCTTCTTGCCCTCGGTCTGCAGCGCCGGCGCGAACATCACCTCGGCCTTCTGGAACGCCTGGATCGAGTCGTAGCCGGTGGTCGCCATCGACGTACGGAGCGCGCCCATCAGGTTCAGGGTGCCGTCGTTCTCGGTCGCCGGGCCGGTGACGATCTGCTCGAGCGTCGCCACCTGGTCGGTCTTGACGCGCGCGCCGCGCGGGAGGCTGGGATGGAACGTCGCCATGCCCCAGTGGTAGCCGCGCCCGGGCGCCTCCTTGGCGCGGGCCAGCGGCGAGCCGACCATGACCGCGTCGGCCCCGCAGGCGATCGCCTTGGAGATGTCGCCGCCGGTGCGCATGCCGCCGTCGGCGATGACGTTCACGTACTGGCCGGTCTCGAGCAGGTGCTGGGTGCGCGCGGCCGAGGCGTCGGCGATCGCGGTGGCCTGCGGGACGCCGACTCCGAGCACGCCGCGCGTGGTGCAGGCGGCGCCGGGGCCGACACCGACCAGGACGCCGGCGGCACCCGTGCGCATCAGGTGGAGTGCGGCCTGGTAGGAGGCGCAGCCACCGACGATGACCGGCACGGGAAGCTCGGCGCAGAACTCCTTGAGATTGAGCGGCTCGACGACCGTCGAGACGTGCTCGGCCGAGACGACGGTGCCCTGGATCACCAGCACGTCGAGGCCGGCGTCGAGGGCCGCTTGGTAGTGCTCGCGCACGCGTTGCGGCGTGAGCGAGGCGGCCGCGAGGACGCCCTCGGCCTTGATCTCGCGCACCCGCTGGGCGACGAGCTCGGGCTTGACCGGCTCGGCGTAGATCTCCTGCATCGCGTGGGTGGCGTCGCCCTTCTCGAACGTCGCGATGCGCTCGAGCTGGGCGTCGGCGTCCTCGTAGCGCGTCCAGATCCCCTCGAGGTTCAGGACGCCCAGTCCGCCGAGGCGGCCGAGGATCGCGGCCGTCTGGGGTGACACCACGCCGTCCATCGCCGAGGCGAGGAGCGGAAGCTCCATGAGGTGGGGCCCCAGGCGCCACGCGATGTCGACGTCCTCCGCGTCGCGCGTCCTTCGGCTCGGGACGATCGCGATGTCGTCGAACCCGTATGCGCGCCGCGCCTTCTTGCCTCGCCCGATTTCGATCTCCACCGCTCACTGCCTCCCGAATAGCACACGACCCAGGTGGCGAGGGGCCGGCCTGGGTCGTGAGAATGCACGCTTGGAACTGCGACTGACTTTCAAGGTTCGCGCCAGTCTAGCAGCGGGTCAGGACGCCTTCGCACGGCGCGGAGCGATCTCCTGCACCTCCACCCCGCCCGCGTACCGCGCGACGTCGCGCGCGTCGAAGACGCCCGCCCCGACCTCCTTCGTGTTGGCCGCGGCGCACCCGAGGGCCAGCTTGAGGATGTCCTCGTTCTCGCGCTCGGCCTCGAGGCCGCTCAGGAAGCCGGCCAGGAGCGAGTCCGACGATCCGACCGTCGCCACCGACTCGACCTGGGGGATCCAGGCCCGGTAGAGCCGGTCGCGGCTGCGGTTCGACCGCAGGAGCGCGTAGCAGCCGGTCTTGAGCGTGATGACGACGTTGGCGGCGCCCATCGCGGCGATCTGGGTCAGGCCCAGCTGGAAGTCCTCGTCGGTCTGGAACTCGTGCCCGACCAGCGCCTCGGCCTCGCGCTGGGTCGGCGAGACGAGCGCCGGGCCGGCCGCGAGCGCCCTTCGCAGCGGCTCGCCGTCGCAGTCGACCACGGTGCGCACCTTGCGCTTGCCCATGTCGCGCACCATGTCGGCGTAGAACGAGGTCGGCACCTTGCGCGGCAGGCTCCCGGCCAGGACGACCGTCGTGATGGCGCCCGACAGGTAGCGGAGCTTCTCGACGAGCAGCGCGAGCTCGTCCTCGATGACCTCCGGCCCGTACTCGTAGACCTCGGTCTGGACGCTCGAGGTCGGGTCGACGACCACGGTCGACGTCCGCGACTCCCCGCGGATGCGCACGAAGTCGTTCAGGATGCCCTCGGCGGTCATCTCGTCGAGGATTCGGGCGCCGTTGTGGCCGCCGACGAGCCCCGTCGCGATCACCGGCTCGCCCAGGCGCTTGAGCGCGCGAGCGACGTTGACGCCCTTCCCTCCTGCCATCACCAGCCCCTGCTGGGCGCGGTGGCGGTGGCCCAGCTGGAGGTTGGCAACGGTGAGGGTCTTGTCCACCGCGGCGTTGACGGTCACGGTGAGGATCATCGATGTGCCCCCCTCATCGGCGGCAGGCATTGTATACGCGGGATCGCATCGCGCTATCCGCGGGACCATCTCGCCCGTACATTGGAATCGTGTTCGGGTCTCGGAGCCGGGCCGCGGTCACGACGGCTGTGGTCCTCGAAGTCGGCATCGCCGGATGGGCGCTGGGCTACGGCGCGCTCTGGCTGCTGGTGATGACGGTGGCCGTGACGGTCGCCGACACCATCTGGGGCGTCTTCCAGCGCCGCGTGCCGGCCGACATCGCGGGCCTCGAGGTCGGCCTCGCGCTGGCTGTCATGGTCGTGTTCGGCGCGGACACGTTCCCCGAGGCGATCACGGCGGCCGCGTGCTTCGCCTGGCTCATCCGTGACGGGCGCGCCCGCCCGGCGCGCGCGTCCTAGAGCCGCTCAGGCCGCTGCCATCCCGAGCACGGCCTCGTGCATGGCTCCGCCGCACGTGGTCAGGCACGACCCGTCGTGAGCGAGCGGCGAGCCGTCGATCTGGGTCATCGTGCCTCCGGCCTCGCGGACGATCGGCTGGAGGGGCAGATAGTCCCACACGGCGACGATGGGCTCGACCATCACCTGGGCCGCGCCGCGGGCGACGAGCATGTGGCCCCAGAAGTCGCCCAGGCTGCGGTCGCGCCAGCAGGCCTCGGCCAGCCGGCGGTAGAGCTCGAACCGGCCGTACCGAGTCATGCTGCGCAGGCCCGGCGACGTGACGACCGCCTCGTCGAGCGGTGTCTCGCGAACCGCGATCGGCTCGCCGTTCATCCGCGCGCCGGCACCGTCGGCGGCCTCGTAGGTCTCGCCGATGGCCGGGACGTGGCAGACGCCCAGCACGGCGCGGTCGTCGACGCGCAGGCCGACGAGCGTCGCCCAGAGCGGGATGCCGGCCATGTAGCTGTGGGTCGAGTCGATCGGGTCGATCACCCAGGTGCGCGCGCCCGGGCGAGCCGGCCCTCCCGTGGCCGCGGTATGGCCGCCCTCCTCGCCCAGCACGTCGTCGTCGGGACGGGCCTCGGCGAGCCGCTCGCGGATCGCGGCCTCGGCGGCGAGGTCGGCCTCGGTCACCCAGCTGCCGTCGAGCTTCCGAGTCGGCGGCGGGATGCGGCGGAACCGGGCGAGCGCCTCGTCGCCCCCGATCGCCGCCAGCTCCTTCGCGAGGGCGAGGTCGGCCGACCAGCCGTCGGTCACGCGGGAAC
>JBOHBE010000155.1:0-2165 GCA_050698235.1 Gaiellales bacterium | reverse complement strand
TCCTCGCTCTTCCCGTCTCGATGGGCGCGGGTCGCCGACTGGAGCGAATGCTCGTAGCGGGTGACCTTGTACCCGACCAGCGAGTGCTTGAGCGCGTCGAGCGCCGCCAGCAGCCGGTCCGGCAGCTGGGCCGTGTAGTCCTTCTCGTAGCGCGCGAGAAGCTCGTAGTCCTCCCGCGTCCCGTCGGCCATGCTCGTGAATGACACCGTTTCCATGCGAGACAGCGTACCCGGTCGAGCGCCAGCACGGCTGATAGACTCGACGGCCCGACCCGGAGGCCCGACGTGTCCGCCCGATTGCCCGTCGCGAAGATGTTCCCCGAGAATGCGCCTGGAGACGGCTCGAAGATGAGCCGCGCGTGGATCGACGTGCTCGCCGACGTGCCGCTCCTGGCCGGGCTCTCGCGGCGCAACCTCGGCAAGGTGGCCGGACTCGGTCGCACAAAGCGGTTCCCCGCGCGAACGTCGATCGTCACCGCCGGGACGAACGCCGACGCCTTCTACGTGATCCTCGACGGGAAGGCGACCGTCCGCGCCGGACAGCGCCGCATCCCCATCGCGACCGGCGACTACTTCGGCGAGATGGCGCTGCTCGACGGCGGCGTCCGCTCGGCCTCGGTCGTCGCCGACTCCGAGATGCTCGTCATGGCGATCCCGCGGCGAGGGTTCCTGAAGCTGCTCGAGTCCGAGCCCAAGATCGCGATCTCGATCATGGGCACGCTCGCCCACCGGATCCGCCAGCTCCAGGCGACCACCAACGTGTGAGCCGAGCCCACGAGGATCTGGCAGCGCGGCTCGACGCCGGTATCACGCTGCCGTTCTCGTGGTTCGCCGACCCTGAGATCTTCCGCGCCGAGCAGGAGCGGATCTTCGCGGGCACGTGGCAGTACGCCGTGCCGACATCGTGGGTGTCTGAGCCGGGCGAGTTCGCCACCTGCCACGCCGGCCTCGTGCCGATCGTCGTCGTCCGCGACCACGACGGCCGCCTGAACGGCTTCGTCAACATCTGCCGCCACCGCGCGACCGAGGTGGCGCAGGGCAGGGGGAAGCGCGAGACGCTCCAGTGCCCGTACCACGCCTGGACGTACGGCCTCGACGGAGGCCTCCGCGCGGCACCCCGCTCGGACCGTGAGCCCGGATTCGACGCGGCCGAGCTCTGCCTGGTCAGGGTCGCCGTCGATACGTGGGGCCCGTTCGTGTTCGTGAACCGCGACCTCGACGCGGCGCCGCTCGCCGAGGTGCTGGGCGAGCTGCCGGCTCGCGTCGCCGCGGCGGGGATCGACCTCGGGTCGCTCCACCACCGCTCGCGCGACGAGTGGGAGATCGCCGCCAACTGGAAGGCGATCGTCGAGAACTACCTCGAGTGCTACCACTGCCCCACCGCGCACCCCGGGTTCTCCAAGCTCATCGACGTCGATCCCGACGCCTACCAGCTCGAGTCAGGCCAGTGGTACTCGAGCCAGGTCGGCCACGTGCGCGAGTCGGCGTCCGGAAACGGCGCCGCGCCCTACTCGCTCGACGGCGGCAGCCGGGAGGCGCACTTCCACTACGTGTGGCCGACGTTCACCATCAACGTCCTCCCCGGCCCGCCGAACGTCACGGCGTTCTACTTCGTGCCGATCGACGCGGACCGCACGCTGACGCTCGCCGACTCGTTCTACGCCGACGGCGTGGACGAGGCCGACATCGCGGCGATGGAGGAGTTCGGAAGCCAGGTCGGCCTCGAGGACCAGGCGCTGGTGGAGTCGATTCAGCGCGCGGCCCGCTCGGGAGGCCTCTCGGAAGGGCGGCTCCTGCTCGAGAGCGAGCATCTGATCCAGCACTTCCAGCGGCTCGTCGAGCGGGCGCTGCGCTGATACCGGCTTAGGCGGGCTGCACGTCGGCGGCCTCGGGCCCCTTCTGGCCCTGGCGGGCCTCGTACGAGACCTTGGCGCCCTCGGCGAGCGTCTTGAAGCCCGTACCGATGATCGCGCTGTGATGGACGAACAGATCCTTCCCGCCCTCGTCGGGCTGGATGAAGCCGTAGCCCTTCTCCGCGTTGAACCATTTCACGGTGCCTTCGGCCATGTTTCCTCTTCCGGTTGACTCCACGCATGGAATACGCGGCTGTTCGCGCTCCTCGCCGATCGGGCCGGCTGGAGGACAAGAGGCCGAATAGTGCGGTCC
>JBOHBE010000154.1:0-28162 GCA_050698235.1 Gaiellales bacterium | reverse complement strand
CGGTCGCCCTGCGCGAGCCGACCGGCGACCCGCGCCGGCTGCGCGACGCCCTCCAGCCCCACCTGACGGAGCTCCCGGGGGCGGTCGACGAGCTCGGGCTCGAGATCTCCGCGCTGGCCGCGCACGGCGATCGCCAGCTCGCGCTTCTGCGGCCCGCGTCCGAGGTCCTGCACGAGCGCGCCGGGGAGGCCGCCCGCCAGGTCCTGGCCGGGCTGGGAGAGGGGCATCTGTGGCGGATCGTCGAGGTGGCGCCGTGGTCGCGCCTGCCCGAGGGGCGCCACCTGCTCGTACCCTTCGACGGCTGACCGGCGACCGGCGCAGCCCTCTGCCTGAAACAGGACGCCAACCGAGCCGCGCCTAGACTCCGAGGGTGCTCGCCTTCCTGATCGCCAGCATCCACGTCCCGGCCAACCTCGGGTATCTCGCCCTCTTCCTGATCGTGGCCGGCGAGTCGGCGGGCCTTCCGATCCCCGGCGAGACGAGCATCCTGATCGGCGGAGCGCTCTCGGCGCGCGGCGAGCTGGAGCTGCCGCTGGTCTGGGTGTTCGCAGCGTCCGCGGCGATCATCGGCGACAACATCGGCTATCTGATCGGCCGGTATTTCCTCCGCAACCTGATCACGGGGACCGGCCGTCTGGCCCACCGGCTGGAGCGATCGGTCGAGCGCAGCGAGGTGTTCTTCCGCCGCCACGGCGGCAAGACCGTGTTCTTCGGCCGCTGGCTCCCCGTCCTGCGCGTCACGGCCGCCTGGATGGCCGGTGCGAGCCACATGGAGTGGCGCAAGTTCGCGGTGTTCAACGCGCTCGGCGGTGTCTCTTGGGCGGTCACCATCAGCTCGCTCGGCTACGTCGCCGGCAAGTCGGCCGATAGCGTCGTCGGGGTGCTCGGTATCCTGGCCCTCGTGATCGTGACGCTGGCCCTGGTCTCGCACTGGTGGTTTCGCAGGCTCGGCCGGCTCGGCAGCGGAGAGGAGCCCCAGCCGCGCCGCCCATGACCGCGCTCGATCGCAGGATCGCCGTCGCCCGCGGCGACGAGCCGGCCGACCTCGTCATCTCCGGCGGCCGGGTGCTCTCGGTCTTCACCCGCGAGTGGCTCGACTGCGACGTGGCCGTGGTCGACGGCTGGATCGCCGGCCTCGGAAGCTACGACGGCCGCGAGCGCATCGACGCGGCGGGGCGGTACGTCGTGCCCGGGTTCATCGACGCGCATGTGCACCTCGAGTCGTCGAAGCTCCTGGCGGGGGAGTTCGCCCGGCTCGTGCTGCCGCTCGGCACGACGACCGTCGTGGCCGACCCTCACGAGATCGCAAACGTGCTCGGCACCGACGGCGTGCACTGGCTGCTCGACGCGACCGAGGGGATGCCGCTCGACGTCCGCTTCACGGCGTCGTCATGCGTGCCGGCGTCGAAGTTCGAGTCCCCCCGCCGGGCGCTCAACGAGGGCGACCTCGAGGGGCTCCTGCGGCGCCGGCGAGTGGTTGGCCTCGCCGAGATGATGAACTTCCCGGGCGTGATCGCGGGCGACCCGGCGGAGCTCGCCAAGCTCGCGCTCGCGGGTGCCGAGCGGGCCGACGGGCACGCGCCGGGCGTGCGCGGGGCCGCACTTCAGGCCTACGCCGCAGCCGGCATCGGCTCCGACCACGAGTCGACCACGATCGAGGAGGGCCGCGAGCGGCTGCGGGCCGGCATGTGGCTCCTGATCCGCGAGGCGACCGGCGCGCGCAACCTGCACGCGCTGATCCCGCTGGCGCGCGAGCTCGGCCCGCACCGGATCGCGCTCTGCACCGACGACCGCGACCCCCAGCACATCGCCGCCGACGGGCACGTGAACGCCCTCGTCCGCGATGCGGTCGCCGAGGGCGTCGACCCCGCCGATGCGATCGTGATGGCGACCCTGAACCCGGCGACGTGGCACGGACTCGCCGGCCTCGGTGCCGTGGCCCCCGCCCACCGGGCCGACCTGCTCGTCCTGCCCGATCTCGAGCGGTTCGTCCCCGACGTCGTCCTGACAGCCGGGCGGCCGCCGGCTGAGATCGCGCCGGCGCCGGTGCCCGAGTGGGTGCGCCACACGGTGCGGATCGCGCCACTCACGCTCGGCGATCTGCGCATCCCCTGGGACGAGGGCGACACCGCCCGGGTCATCGGCATCGTCCCCGGCCAGATCGTGACCGACGCCCTCACCGAGGTACCGACGGTTGCGAACGGCGCGGCTGTCGCCGACCCCGAGCGCGACCTGGCCAAGATCGCCGTCGTCGAGCGGCACCTCGGCACCGGCCGGATCGGCCTGGGGCTCGTGCGCGGCCTCGGCCTGCGACACGGCGCCATCGCGTCGACGATCGCGCACGACGCCCACAACATCGTCTGCGTCGGGGTCGACGACGGCGACATGGCGCGAGCGGTGCAGCGCCTCGCCGAGCTCGGCGGCGGGATGGTGGTCGTCCGCGACCGCGGCGTCCGGGCGGAGCTCCCTCTTCCGGTCGCGGGCCTGCTATCGGACGCGCCGCTCGAGCGGGTGCTCGAGCAGACGGCGGCCGTCTCGGCCGCGGCGCTCGAGCTCGGCACATCGCTCGAGTCGCCGTTCCACGCCATCGGCTTCCTCTCGCTCTCGGTCATCCCCGAACTCAAGATCACCGATCGCGGCCTGATCGATGTGGGCCGCTTCGAGATCGTGCCGCTCAGGGCGTAGGATCAGAAGGGCGCGGGAGGCGTCTCGCCAGCCCGGGCGACCGGCAGCCCCGCCGCCTTCCACGCCTCGAAGCCGCCGACCATGTCGGTCGCGTCGTTGACGCCGATGTCGAGGAGCGTCGCTGCCGCGAGGCTCGACGCGTAGCCCTCCTGGCACATGACGATGACGGGGCCGGTGCGGGCGACGACCTCGGGATCCTCCCAGCCGGACGTCGGATCGACCCGCCATTCCACGACGTTGCGCGACATGACGATCGCGCCGGGGATGACGCCGTGCTCCTGCCGCTGCTCGTACGTGCGGGTGTCGAGGATGACCGCGCCGCCGGCCTGGGCGTCGCATGCCTCGGCGGGCGTCACGCGCCGGAGGCGGGCCCGGGCGGCGTCGAGCAGATCGTCGATCCTCCCCATCGCGGGGACACTAGACCCTGGCTACTTGGGATACCACTCGAGCCGGAGCGCTCCCAGCCGGAGCACCCTGCGCCGCCCGCGGCGGTCAAGGCCGATGCCCGACTCGTCGCGGTAGACGTCGACTCGATAGCCGCGCGTCCGCCGCCCGACGAGCGTCACCGACCGAACCGGCTGCGCGGTTTCGACTCCTGCCATGACTCCAGCGTACGAGTCGCGGTCGTCCGTGACAATTGCCGGCGTCGTCAACGTCGAAGGCCCGTCATCGAGGAGCGCGGTCAGCGGCACGACATCCAGCTCCGGGACGACGTCTCGCCAGGGCGGCTCGGCCGTGGCGGGCTCGAGCCGGCCGAACCAGAGCCGAACGACGTCGCCGTCGGCCGCAGCGGCAGTCTCGTAGCGCGCTCGAGCCTGGCCCTCGGCCTCGTCGCGCGCCGCGAGCAGGACGTCGAGGGCCGCCTCGACAGCCTCCTCGCGGGCCGCGAACGGCCGCACCGGGATGACCATGCTGCGGGCGTCGCCGGCAAAGACGACGACGGCATCGCGCTCGGCGCGCGCCTCGAGTCCCGCCGGCAGCGCAGCCGACAGCCGATCCGCGAGCGCGCCAGCCAGGCGCGCCGCCCCTGCCTTCTCGTCCATGCTTCCAATATATGGGTTCTCGAGAACGAGCGCAGCCCCGTGGACTGGCGAACGTGTGTTCGATATCATCGTTCCATGCGCACGGCCGCTCCTCGAATCCTCGGCGCCCCCAGGAGCGTACGCGTCGCGGCAGACGGCGCCGGGGCACCGCGATCGCTGGAGGGGAGAGCCGTCGAGTCCGTGCGCGACGAGTGGCGGGTCGATGAGGGATGGTGGACCGGGCGGCCGATCAAGCGGCGGTATTTCGACGTGGTCATGGCCGACGGGCGCAATGCGGTCGTCTTCTGCGACCGCCGTACCGGACGCTGGTTCACCCAGCGAGGGTAGACCCGCTCGTCACACGTTCCTAACGTTTTCACCAAATCGGCTTGACCTGTTATCCAAAAGTTGTAATACTTTTCCTTCCCACGCCAGCTGACGTGGGGCATTGCAGGAGGGGGAGAACAGATGGCGAGCTCGCCGGCGACGGCGCTCGCGTCCTCGCCGGTCGTCGAGGCCGCGTCGCCGTACACGTATCAGGTCTACGTACGGCCCTACCCGGGCTGGTGGCGGCGGTGGCACGGACGGGTGATCACGCGCGACTGCGACGGCCGGCACCGGTTCTGGCCGTGGCGGTTCGCACGCGATCGCGATGACCTCGTGCAGAGCCTGTGGGCCGAGGTGCACCGCGACATCGAGTGGCGCCGCGGCGGGGCCGCGGTCGAGCTGCTCGAGGTCACGTCCACCCTTCGCTGATCCGCTCATCTGCCTGGCACGCCGGCGGGCGGCTGGGTATGCTGACCTGATCGAACATGTGTTCGGTCACAGGTGACCTACCCCGAGCTCCACGCCCACTCCTGCTTCTCGTTCCTCGACGGCGCCTCCCAGCCCGATGAGCTGGCGGCGCGCGCGGCTGCGCTCGGCTACGACGCGGTCGCCCTGACCGACCACGACGGCCTCTCGGGATCCCTGGCATTCGCCCAGGCGGCCCGCGAGGTGGGCGTTCGGCCGATCACAGGCTGCGAGGTCACCCTCCAGGGAGGCGCGCACCTGACCCTGCTCTGCGAGGACAGGCGCGGCTACTCCAACCTGTGCCGGCTCATCACCGCGGCCCACGCGCACGACCGCCGAAAGCCCGAGGTGACGCTCGAGCAGGTGGCCCGGCACGCGGACGGCCTGCACTGCCTCTCGGGCTGCGCACGCCATGGCGCGGTCGCCCGGCTCGTCTCGGAGGGCCGGCTCGGAGAGGCCGAGACGCTGGCCCGGCGGCTGCGCGATGTCTTCGGGCGGGACCGGTTCTCGATCGAGATCATGCGCCCGTACATGCGCGGCGACGCGCGCCGGAACCGGCTCCTCGGGGAGCTGGCCGACCGGCTGCGCCTGCGGACGGTGGCGACCGGCGACGTGCACGCCCACACGCCGCGGCGCGCGTTCCTCCAGGACGCCCTCGTCGCGATCCGCTCGGGCACCACCCTCGAGGGATGCGAGGCCGAGCGGCGCGGGAACCACGAGTCGGTGCTGCGCGCGCCCGCCGAGACCGCGGCCCGGTTTCCCGCCGAGGCGATCCGGGCGGCGACGGCGGTGGCCGACCGCTGCCGCTTCGACCTCACGCAGGACCTGGGATACGCCTACCCCGACTTCTCGGACTCCGGCGAGCCCGCCCAGGCCGCCCTCGCGCGCATCTGCCGCGAGGAGCTCGAGTGTCGCTACCGGGGCTCCCCCAACTGGCACGAGGCCCGGGCGCGGCTCGAGGAGGAGCTGGGACTGATCGCCCACCACAGCCTCGCGGGCTTCTTCCTCCTCCACCGCGACATCCTCGAGATGGCACGCGACGTGGCGGTGCGGGTGCGTGGTCAGAGCGCCGGCCGCCGGCTGCTCCCGCCGGGCCGCGGGCGGGGCTCGAGCGTCGGCTCGATCGTCTGCTATCTGATCGGCCTCTCGCACGTCGACCCGGTGGCCACGCGCCTCTTCCTGGGCCGGTTCCTATCGAGAGACCTCGCGAGCGTGCCCGACATCGACCTCGACTTCCCCCGCGACGTGCGCGAGGGGCTGATGCTCGACATCGTCGACCGGTACGGGCCCGAGCACGCCGCGCTGGTGGCCGCCTTCCCCACCTACCGCACCCGGGGGGCGATCCGCGATCTCGGAAAGGCGCTCGCGCTGCCGCAGGGGGAGGTCGAACGGATGGCGCGGCTGGCGGACGAGTGGGGAGCGGTGCCCGAGGACCGGATCGACCAGCTCCGCGACCGTATGGGCTCGGCACGCTGGCGGGCGTTCGCCTTCCTGATGGAGGAGATCCGCGGCCTGCCCCGCCACATCTCCCAGCACTCGGGCGGGATGGTGATCTCGACCCGGCCGCTCGTCGAGCTCGTGCCCGTGATCCCCTCGGCGATGGAGGTCCGCCAGATCTGCCAGTGGGACAAGTACTCCTGCTCCGATGCCGGGTTCCTCAAGATCGACCTGCTCGGGCTCGGCATGCTCTCGGCGGTCGAGGAGTGCGTCGACCTGATCGCCGAGACGCGCGGCTCGCCCATCGACCTCTCGCGGGTCGGGTTCTCGGACCCGGAGGTCTACGCCGAGATCCAGGCCGCCGACACGATCGGGGTGTTCCAGATCGAAAGCAGGGCGCAGATGCAGTCGCTGCGCCAGACGCGGCCCGAGAACCTCGACGACCTGACCGTCCAGGTCGCGCTCGTCCGTCCGGGGCCGATCGTCGGGGACGCGGTCAACCCGTACATCGCCCACCGCCGCAGCCTGCGCCACGACCCCGAGTTCCGCCCGCCCTTCGACCATCCCCTGCTCAAGCCGGTGCTGGCCGACACCCTCGGCGTGGTCGTCTTCCAGGACCAGGTGCTCGAGGTCGCCATCGCCCTGGCCGGGTTCACCACCGGCGAGGCAGAGAGCCTGCGCCGGGCGATGAGCCGCAAGCGCAGCCGCGAGGCGCTCGAGAGCCACCGGCACCGGTTCCAGGCCGGGGCGGCGGCCCGGGGGGTCGACGGGGAGACGGCCGATCGGGTCTTCCAGAAGATCGTCGCCTTCTCGGAGTTCGGCTTCCCCAAGAGCCACGCCGCCGCCTTCGCGATCCTCGCCTACCAGTCCGCGTGGCTGCACCGCGCCTACCCGGCGGAGTTCCTGTGCTCGCTCCTGAACGCGCAGCCGATGGGCTTCTACCCTCCGGCCACGCTGCTACGCGACGGCGAGCGGCGCGGCGTCGAGATGCGCCCGCCGGACGTGAACCGAAGCGGCGCCGGGTGCACCGTCGAGGATGCAGGCGGGGCCGTCAGGATCGGCCTCGGCTACGTCAAGGGCGTCGGGACGCGTGCAGAGGGCCTGGTGGCCGAGCGTGCCGGAGGCGGCCCGTTCTCGGATCTCGGCGACCTGGTGCGGCGAGCGCCGCTCGATATCGGCCAGCTCGAGGGGCTGGTGCGGGCGGGGGCGTGCGACGAGTTCCATCCGCACCGGCGCCGCCTGCTCTGGGAGCTCCCGCTCCACCGTGCGCCCGCGGGGCCGGACGGCGCACGGCAGCTCGCGCTCGCGCTCGACGCCTCCCCCACCCCGGCCCTCCCCGGCCTGACAGCCTGGGAGCGCATGGTGGCCGACCACGAGGCGATGAGCCTCACGACGGGGCCGCACCCTATGGCGCTCCTTCGGGAGGAGCTCGATCCCGCCCTGCGCACGTCGGCCGACCTGCGCAGCGACTCGCTCGGGCGCACGACCACCGCCGGGATCGTCATCGCCCGCCAGCGCCCGGGGACGGCCAAGGGGATCGTGTTCCTGCTCCTCGAGGACGAGCACGGGATGACCAACGTGATCATTCCGCCGGCGGTGTACGAGCGCGACCGGATCATGGTGCGAGCCGAGCCGCTCCTGCAGGTGTGGGGCCGGCTCGAGCGGCGAAACGGCGCGGTCAACGTGATCGCCGACCGCGTCGCCGGGCTGTCGCATGCGGCCCGCCCCGAGGTGGTCAGGGCCGCGGCGCGTGCCGCCGGCACGGGCGCCGGCCAGGGCGGCCACGTCGCCGATCTCCGCCGGTTGCGGGCCGCCGCGCCGACGGCGAACAGCTTCGGCCGCGGGCGGCGCTGACGCTGCTCACCGGTTGCCGGTGAGGCCGAGCCGCACGCGATCCTCACGGCTCACCGACCGCCGCGTCGCCTTCGGGTTCAGCTTGGCCGACATCTGGAGCGCGTGGAACCGCTCCGGGTCGGACGTCAGGTCCGCGAGCCGGCGCCAGGCGATCCAGTCGACCGGATCCTTCCGCGTCGCCGTGCGCAGGGCGGCGGCCGCCTCGTCGCGATGACCCTGGCCGACGAGCGCTGCGGCGAGATCGACCCAGCCCTGATCCGACCAGGGCGCCCAGGACGTGGCCTTGCGCGCATCCGACTCGGCCTTGGCGTAGTCGCCCCGGGCGGCGGCGTCGGCGCTCGAGGCGATGGCCTCGTTTCCGATCCCGCCGACGAAGGCCACCGCGCCCACCGCGAGGGTGACAACCACCAGTCCGGCCCGCCACCGGTTCGAGAGAGGGCCGCCGGTTCCGTCGCGTGCCGAGAGCACGATCGCCGTGGCGCCCACGAGGGCAAGGCCGGTGACCGCGGGCATCTCCCAGTCCCAGTCGAACCCGGCGTGGACGGTGAACGCGACGAGCACGCCGACCGCCGTCAGGACGACCGGGTCGCGCCGGTATCGAACGGCCACGCCGAGCGGATAGAGGACGAGGGCGAGGATGAGCGCCAGCCCGATGGGCCCCTGCTCGGCGAGCCGCTCGAGGTACAGGCTGTGGGCGTCCTTCGCGACGTAGTTTCGCGGGCGGTGCTCGTTCCAGTACTGCTCAAACGTGCCGGCCCCCGAGCCGAGCAGCGGATGGTCGCCGATGTCGGCGAGGGCCGAGCGCCAGAGCATCGGCCGGCCGTTCAGCGACAGCGTCTCGAGCCGCAGGCTCTGGTCGGAGTCGAGCGCGGGCGGCTTGGACTCGAGGGCGTGCCGGACCCGGGAGGCCATGTGGAGCGGCGATCCGTAGGTCGCAACGGCCCCCGCCAGCACGGCGAGCGCCGCCACGGCGAGCCCGGCGAGGTAGATGCGGCGGACTGTCGCGCTGAAGACGACGCGCTCCTCGACCACGCGCACCGCCACCATCGTGGCCGCCGACGCCAAAGCACAGGCGAGGAGGATCACCAGCAGCGGCCGGCCCTGTGCGGACGCCGCATGCACGCCCGCGCCGCCCCGCGCCAGGGCGCCGCGGCGGTGTGCCTCCGCGAGGGCCAGCACGGCCCACGGCATCAGCGCGAGGGCGATCGCGAGCGAGCGCAGCCTGTCGCGATCCAGCGCCAGCCCGACGCCGACTCCGATCGCGACGGCGATCATCGAGCCGCGGCTGAACGTGAAGAAGAGCGTCGCCGAGACGGGAGGCAGGGCGGCCGCCGCCGCGACCCGCACCCACTGCGTCCGCCCGCGCATGGCCGCTCCCAGGCACAGGACGACCGTCATCGCCGCGAAGATCCCGAGCGCGTTCCAGTAGCCGAGCGGCTGGTAGAGCCGGCCGTGCGCCACGGGGTCGTCGTAGAGGCCGAACATGTCCGGGCGCAGGCGAGTGACAAGCGCAAACCCCGAGATGAGGATGCCGGCCAGGCCGGCTCCAGCGAGCATCACGCCCGCTCCGCCACGACGCCCGGTCACAAGCAGCGTCGCGACGAGCGCGACATAGACGAGCGTTCGCTCCACCTCGAGCACGGGCGCCTGCGCGGCGTCGGCCCAGAGCGCCGAGACAGCGGTCCACACTGCGATCGCCGTGAGGATGCCGAGGAACACGCCGTCGCGTCGGCCGAGCTCGACGGTCCGGCCGATGACGAGCGCGACCGCCGCCACCCACGCGAGCGCGACGCCGCTCCACCCCCACTCCGGCGGGAAGTACCCGCCGTCGTTGGCCGCGAGCAGCAGGATTGCGGCGAACGCCGCCAACCCGGCCGGAGCGTGCACCGCATTGGCGCGCCCGCGGAGTCCCGCGAGCGCGCCGAGGCGCTCGACCGCCGAGGCGGCCGTCAACGCGTGTTCCTTGCGACTAGTTGTGGCGGATTCGGCCTGAAGCCGCCCGGAGACCGAACCCCGAAGCGATCAGACCTGATCCAGCGCCCAGCACCAGCAGGAGATTGAGCCCCGTGAATGGGAGCCCACCCGTGCCGCCACCAGACTGCTCGCCCAGCACGTTCCCCCCGCCGCCGCCCTGGTTCCCAGAGCCGTATTCGTCGTTGGCGGGAGTGACCTGCGCGGACGCTGCCTGATGGTGCGTGCGCGCAGCCGCTGCGGCCGAGGCCGCACCGGTGCCGAGCACCAACGCGCTTGCCGTAGCCGCGAGCAACACCTTGAACGTTCTTCCGTGCATCTGAAGCGGTACCTCCTGGACTGTCGTCCTCCCCGCGGGACGGTACCGCATCACTCGGACGGACGCCAACCGGGAACGACCGGAAATTGGGCCAAACCACGGCTACGTGCCCTTCTTGAGGAACTTTTCCAGCGCCGGCAGGTGGGAGCAGACGGGGCTGGGAGCGGTCGTCCAGAGCCCCCAGGGCACAACGCGCAGGAACACGCAGGAGGTGCTGGAAGCCCCTGGAACGAGGCACGCCCACCGCACCTTCGTGGTCGGGATCTTGGCGCATTTCGACACATTCGTACCGTGCGCCTGCAGATCCGCCTCGACCGCGCCGGGCGTGATCGTCGGCGGCAGGAGGGCCGTCAGCTCCGGTCGATTCGCGCAGAGGTCGACGCCGGGCTTGGTCGTCCAGTCGCCCGCGGGGTTCACGTTGGCGATCAGGCAGACCGATTCGGCGTTGTACACGAGACCACACGCCCACACCGCTCCGTTCGGCTGCTGCTCGACGCACCGCACCGTCCTGGCGCCCTCCCGCCCTTGAACCCCGTGCTCGAGCGTCGTCTCGCCGATCCGCTGGTGCACTCTGAGGCCCCAGTAGGCCGTGGCGGCGCCACCGACGAGCACGATCACGATGACGCCGAGCCAGACGTGCGAGCGCACGGCGGCCCAGAAGGGCGAGCGAGCGGGGCGGCGAGGGCCGCCGCGAACCGGCGCCGAGACAACGTCCAGCTCGGCGTCCGTCCTGGCGTAGGGGACGTGCACCGGGGCCGGCGGCTCGCCCGCGACGCGCTCGGCAGCCTCGTCCTCCGCCGTGGCGACAGGCCGGTCAGCGGCCGGCTCGGGCCGGTCAGTGGCCCCTCCCTCGGACTCAGCGGCCTGGGGGGCGTCCGTGAACGAAGGGTTCACGTCGCGCCCCTCCGGTGCACGGCGAGGCCGCAGACTGCCCATGCTGTGCGCTGCCATCCGTGCTGCACGGCGCGCTGGAGCGAGTAGTGCGGGTCGGCGCACACATTCGAGTGTACGCCGCGGATCGGCTTCTGACTATGAGACGAGCCCGGCAACCAGCGTCATCACGTAGATGACGCCGAACCAGATGGCGACCGCCGCGCTCACGGCGAGCACCACGTGGTCCTGTGCCCACTCGAGCACGGAAGCACGACTCTCGTACGCCCACGGCTCTTCGCCGTCAAGCATCCTGCGAACCATTGGAAGACCCTCCTCGCGGATTGCTCCCACAACATCGGTGCCAGCGGCCGGAATGGAAACCCCCGAGCGGGTGAACCCGGCCGGCGGCAGGCAGATGCTGGTAGCGGGCCTCCGTGACCGCCGGCCCGCGCAACAACGGGGTCAGACCCCAAGCGGGGTGAGCCCGAGCTAGCTGGTGATCAGGGCGACGCCGGCGTCGACGTCGTCGACCCGGGGAACGACGTCGAACGCGCTCTCGCGGGAACAGGCCCGCAGGTCCTCGGCGAGACCGGCCGCCCGCAGGTTCGCCGCGCTGCTCGACGCAGCAAGCGCGTCCGCGGACGACGGGTACGCGTCCGCGAGCACCTCGGCGGCCGTGGCCGCGTCGGTCGTGCTCCACTCGGCGAGCCACACCCGCAGCTCCGCCACGAACCGGCCGGCGACGTACGCGTCGTCGAGTGCGAACGCCCCCTCGACGCCGGCGCACTGGACGAGAACGTCGCGCTCCCCGTCGCGGGCGATCCGTGCGGCCTGCGCGGCGCAGGCGGTGAGGTTCGCAAGGCTCCCGATCAGGACGGCCTCGGCGTCCGCCGCGGCGGCCACGATCGCGCGCGTGCCGTTCGTCGTGGCGAGAACGAGCGTCTCGCCGAGCGGCGGGCCCTCGCCGTACTCCGATGGGGAGTTGCCGAGGTCGAACCCCTCCGGCTTCACGCAGTCGCGCTCGCCGGCCAGCACGGCGCCGTTCGGCAGCCGCCGGCCGAGCTCACGCGCCTGGTCGATGTCGCCGCATGCGAGCACGCGGCTGTAGCCGTGGCCGACGGCGTGGGTGATGGTCGTCGTGGCACGGATAACGTCCACGACCACGGTCACCGGCGCGGCCGGCATCACGCCGGGCGCGAAGGCGACATCGATCCTCACCGGTGCGCGAGCTCCGCCTGAGCTGCGGCGAGCCGCGCGGTGGGAACGCGAAACGGCGAGCACGACACATAGTCGAGCCCGACGCTGTTACAGAACTCGACCGACGCGGGGTCGCCACCGTGCTCTCCGCAGATGCCGAGCTTGATGCCGGGCTTCACAGAGCGCGCCCCCTCGACCGTGCGCTCGATCAGCGCTCGCACGCCGTCATCGAGCGTCTCGAACGGGTTCTTCGAGAGGACGCCGTCCTCGAGGTAGCGCGTGAGGAACTTGCCCTCGGCGTCGTCGCGGCTGAAGGCCAGCGTCGTCTGGGTGAGGTCGTTCGTCCCGAAGCTCATGAAATCCGCATACGGCGCGATGCGGTCGGCGAGGAGCGCCGCCCGCGGCACCTCGATCATCGTCCCGATCAGCATCTGAAGCTTCGTTCCGCCCTCCTCCTCGATCACGGCCTCCGTCAGCGCCCGCAACCGGCGGAGCTCGGTGGTGAACGCGACCAGCGGATGCATGATCTCGGCCGTCGAACCCTCGACCGCCAGCGCGGCGCGCACGATCGCCCGCACCTGCATCTCGTAGATCTCGGGGTGCAGGATGCCGAGCCGGCAGCCGCGCGTGCCCAGCATCGGGTTGACCTCGCGCAGCGCCTTGATCCGGGCGGGCAGGCGCTCGTCGGACTCATCCACCTCTTCGAGGTCGGGCAGGAACTCGTGCAGCGGCGGATCGAGGAGCCGGATCGTCACCGGCTGTCCGTCCATGGCCGCCAGGATGCCCTCGAAGTCGGACTGCTGGAACGGGAGCAGCCTGTCGAGGGCGGCGCGGCGGCCGGCCTCGTCGCGAGCCAGGATCATCTCGCGCATGACCGGCAGCCGCTCGTCGCCGAAGAACATGTGCTCTGTGCGGCAGAGGCCGATGCCCTGGGCCCCGAACTCGCGCGCCCGGCGGGCGTCCTCCGGCGTGTCGGCGTTTGCGCGCACACCGAGGCGACGGGCGTCGTCGGCCCACGCCGTGACGGCCGCGAAGTCGTCGGTCATCTGCGGCGGCACCAGTGGCACCGCCCCGCTGATCACGAGGCCGCGGCTGCCGTCGATCGAGATCTCGTCACCTTCGGACACGGTCGTCCCGTTGATGGCAAACCGCCGCTGTGCCGCGTCGATCTGCAAGGCCTCGACGCCGCACACGCACGGCTTGCCCATGCCTCGTGCGACGACGGCGGCGTGCGACGTCATGCCGCCGTGGGCGGTGAGGACGCCCTGGGCCTGGATCACGCCGTGGATGTCGTCCGGCGTCGTCTCCCACCGGACGAGGATGACGGGCTCGCCCGCGCGTCCGCGCGCCTCGGCCGTATCCGCGTCGAATACGGCCCGGCCGACGGCGGCGCCGGGTGAGGCGTTGAGGCCTCTGGCGAGCACCTCGTAGTCGGCGCCCGGGTCGATCGCAGGGTGCATCAGCTGGTCGAGCTGGCCGGCGTTGATGCGCTGCACCGCCTCGTCGCGCTCGATGACGCCCTCGGCGACCAGCTCGCGGGCTACCCGGACGGCCGCCTGCGCCGTGCGCTTGCCGGCGCGCGTCTGGAGGATGTAGAGCTTGCCGCGCTCGACCGTGAATTCCACGTCCTGGAGGTCGCGGTAATGGGTCTCGAGCGTGGCCATCGCCGCCGCGAGCTCCGAGAACGCCTCGCCCATCTCGCCCTGCATCTCGGCGATCGGCCGCGGTGTTCGGATGCCGGCCACGACGTCCTCGCCCTGTGCGTTCAGCAGGAACTCGCCGAACAGCACGCGCTCGCCCGTGGACGGGTTCCGGGTGAAGACGACCCCGGTGGCGGAGTCGTCGCCGAGGTTGCCGTACACCATCTGCATGATGTTGACGGCCGTCCCGAGGTCGTCGGAGATGCCCTCGTGGCGGCGGTACGTCCGCGCGCGGGGCGTGTTCCACGACGCGAACACGGCGGTGATCGCGCCGTCGAGCTGCTCCCGAGGGTCCTCCGGGAAGTCGCGCCCGGTCTGCTCGCGGCTGATCGAGAGGAACTCCTCGACGAGCTCCCGCAGCGCGGAGGCGTCGAGGTCGACGTCGGCGTGGACGCCCCGCGAGCTCTTCGCCCGCGTGAGCGCGTCCTCGAACAGGTCGCTCGGTACGCCGAGCACCACGTTGGAGTACATCTGCACGAACCGGCGGTACGAGTCGGCCGCGAACCGCTCGTTGCCGGACGCCCGCGCCAGGCCCTCGACCGACCGTGGGTTCAACCCGAGGTTCAGGATCGTGTCCATCATTCCCGGCATCGACACCGGCGAGCCTGACCGCACCGAGACGAGAAGCGGATCATCGGGATCGCCGAGGCGCCTCCCGCCGCAGCGCTCCTCGAGGGAGGCCAGGTGCCTGGTCACCTCGCCGGACAGGCCGTCGGGCCATGCCCCGCCTCCCGCGAGATACGCACGGCAGGCCCCGGTTGTCACGGTGAACCCGTCGGGAACCGGGAGCCCGATCGAGGTCATCTCGGCGAGCTCGGCACCCTTACCGCCGAGGACATCGCGCATGTCGCTCGAGCCGTCTGCGAAGGCGTAGACGTAGGCCGTCACGGGCGCGAAGTCTAGATCGGATTCGGCCGATTTCGAGCTCGAGGGAAGAAACATGGAACCGGGGCCGTCCTCTACAGAACACCATGGCGATTCCGATGGGACAGCGGAACCTCGAGCGCGCCGGCAAACGGCGTGCGAAACAGCGTCCGGAGGCCGCGCTGTCTTGAGAACGGGCTCGCGGAAGGGCCCTGCGCGGGCGGCCCCTCGAGGGGCCGCCCGTCGCGTACCCGAAGTAGGCTCCGGTCATGCAGCTGACCCTGGTCGCCTGCGAATGCGGACGGGCCGACTGCGCCGAGCTCATCGACGTCGACCGGCGCGAGTGGCGCGATCTGCACGCCCAGGGCTCCCGCGCGATCGCGCCGGGCCATACGTCGGGATCCGCGGACGAGGTCGTCGTCGCACGCCACGGGGGCTACTGGGTCGTGAACGGCGCCGACGCCGTGGACGAGGCGTCGTGGGAGTCCTTCCCCGCGTCCGACCCGCCTCCCGGGCCGATCGCCTAGGCCCGGGCTCCTTCGAGAGCGGCGCGGCGCCTGGCCTCGACGAGCTCCGCCACGCGCGCGGCGGTCTCCTCGATCGCAAGGCCCGTCACGTCGATGACCGGACAGCCGAGCCGCTTGTGGAGCGCGGCGGTCAGCTCAAGCTCCTCGTAGATCTCCTCGAGGTCGGCGTAGCGGGCCCCGGCGCCGGCGGCCAGCGCGCGCACCCTCCTGCGCCTGATCTCCGAGAGCCGCTCCGCGTCGATCGTCAGTCCGACGAGCTTCCAGTGGTCGATCTGGAAGAGGGACGGCGGCGGGTCGACGCCGCGGACGATCGGGATGTTCGCGGCCATGTAGCCCATGTAGCCGAGGTGCATCGACGTCGGCGTCTTGGACGTGCGCGACACCCCGATCAGGACCACGTCCGCCTGGCTCAGGTCGTCCGCGCCGCGCCCGTCGTCGTGTTTCACCGCGAACTCGATCGCCGCGATGCGGCGGAAGTACTGGGCGTCGAGCGGCGCCGTTCGGCCCGGCACCATCGTCGCCTCGCGGCCGGACGCGGTTGCGACGGCGTTCAGGGCCGGGCCGAGCACGTCCTGCACAATGAGGTTGTGCTCGCGGGCCAGCTCGACAACGGCCTCGCGAAGGCCGGCGTCGACGAGGGTGTAGAAGACGGCCGCCCGCCGTCCGGCCGCCGACTCGAGCGCCCGGGCCAGCTGCTCGCGGGTGTGGACACGGGCGTGGCGGACCATCTCGATCTCGGTGTCCTCGAACTGGCTCTGCGCGGCGCGGGCAACCCGTGCCCCGGTGTCGCCGGTGGAGTCGCTCACGATGTGGATCTCGAGGCGCTCGCCCATCCTCGTCCATCCTAACGGGGAAGCTCTGCGCTAACCGGGAAGCTGTGCGAAATCCCCGAGACGGCGCAGCCGGTCGCGGACGTTTGCGACCAGCGTGAGCCGATTCTGGCGGACCGCCTCGTCGTCGGACATCACGAGCACCTCGTCGAAGAAGCGCTCGACGGCCGGCGCCATGTCGGCCGCCGCGTCGAGCGTCGCACCGTCGCCGGCCGCCAGAGCATCCGCGAGCGCCCGCTCGGCCGCGTCGGCCAGGAGGCGCTCGTCGAGAGGCCCGGCGGCGGTCTCGCCCGCGATCCGAGCGCAGCGGCCGTAGGCGTCGCGCACGGCGTCGCGCCTCGGCCCGGCGAACTCGTGGAGATCGCGCGCCCGGGCTGCGACCTCGGCCGGCTCTGTCTCGCCGGAGCCGCGAGCGGCCCGCACCTCCTCGATCGTCACGCCCTCCTCCAGCAGGACCGGCTCGAGCCGGTCGAGCACGAAGCCGACGCCGCCGGCCCCGACCAGCGCCGGGAGATCGACCTGCCATCGGCGGTCGAGGGCGATGGCGACCAGGCCCGCGGCGGCCCGCCGAAGGCCGTACGGGTCGCGGCTGCCTGTCGGCTCGAGCCCGGCGGCGAACGCGACCTGGATCGTGTCCCCCTTGTCGGCCAGGGCGACGACGGCTCCCGCGGGGCTCGCCGGCAGCGCGCCGCCCGCCTCATCTGGGCGGTGGTGCTCCTCGATCGCTGCGCACACGTCGGCGGGCTCGCCCGCCTCGGCCGCGTAGACCGACCCGGCGTAGCCCTGGAGCGCCGAGAACTCCCCGACGAGGCGCGACACGAGGTCCGCCTTGCAGAGCCCGGCCGCTCGTGTGGCCGCGTGACGGACGTCGCCGCCGAGGTCGTTCGCCTCGCAGAGCCGCTCCACGAGCGGCACGAGCCGGGCCGCCTTCGCCGCGAGCGAGCCACTGCCCTCGAGGAAGCTGACCCGGTCGAGCTCGGCGACCATCCCGACAAGACCGTGCCTGCGGTCCCGCGCGAAGGCGAACTCGGCGTCGTCGAGCCTTCCCGCCAGAACCTCCTCGTTTCCGCGCCGCACGACGTCGTCGTCTCCCCCGTTCGCGACGACCAGGAACCGCGGCTCGAGGGCGCCATCCGCTGAGCGGATCGGGAAGTAGCGCTGGTGCGACTGCATGGCGGTGACCGGGATCCGCTCGGGGAGGTCGAGATAGCCCGCCGAGAACTCGCCGGTGAGGACACGCGGCCGCTCGACCAGGTAGACGACCTCGTCGAGCTTGCCCATCGGGTCGTCACATCCGCCGGCGGCGTCGATCCCGGCCACGATGGTTGCGCGCCGCTCGCCCGCGTCGACGATCACGCCGTGCGCCCGCAGATCGTCGAGATACGTCGCCGCCGACCCGATCGGCACGCGCTCGCGGCCGGGACGCGGGCCGCGGCTCTCGCCCGAGGCTGACACGCCGGTCACTTCCGCGGCGAGCACCTCGCCGTCGAGCTTCGCGACGAGCCAGCGGATCGGCCGCGAGAAGCGGCCCCCCGGCCAGCGCATCGTGCGCGGGAGTTGGAGCCCCGCGACGGCCGCCGAGATCGCCGCCGGCACGAGCTCGGCAGCCGGCGCCGCCGCGCCCTCGGACACGACCCACACAAAGCCGTCGCGCTCCTCCAGCGCTTCGGCGTTCGTCCTGTACTTGCGCGCGAAGCCCTGCCGCGCCTCCTCAGGGGCGTCGGTGCGCGGGCCGCGCACCTCGCGCCGCTCCGCCTCCCGGCGCTCCGGAAGGCCGTAGGCCATGACCGCGAGCCGCCTGGGGGCGACGTGGATGCCGACGCGCTCCGCAGGCAGGCCGGCCCGGTCGAGCTCGGCAGCGAAGAGCCCAGGGAGCGCAGCCTCGGCGATGCGGCAGTGCGCGGCCGGGACCTCCTCGCACCCGATCTCGACGAGCAGGTCAGGCACCGGCAGCGGCCCCGGCCGACTCGAGGTGCGCGGCCGCGACGGCCTGGGTCAGGCGCCGCATCCGCAGGATGTAGGCGGCCCGGTCGGTGACCGCGATCGCCCTGCGCGAGTCGAGCAGGTTGAACGCGTGCGAGCACTTGAGCACGTGGTCGTAGGCCACCAGGGGCAGGCCCGCCTCGAGACACCGGCCCGCCTCCGCCTCGTGGTCGTCGAAGTGCCGGGCGAGCATCTCCGTGTCGGCGAGCTCGTAGTTGTAGGCCGAGAACTGGCGCTCGCCCGCCTCGCGCACGTCCGCCCACGTGACGCCCGGCGACCAGATCATGTCGTGAGCCCGGCGGACGCCCTGAAGGTGCATCGACAGGCGCTCGAGCCCGTACGTGATCTCGGCTGACACAGGATCGAGCTCGATCCCGCCGGCCTGCTGGAAGTAGGTGAACTGGGTGATCTCCATCCCGTCCATCCACACCTCCCACCCGAGGCCCCAGGCGCCCAGGCTCGGGCTCTCCCAGTTGTCCTCGACGAACCGGACGTCGTGCTCCTCGATGGGGATCCCGATCGCGCGCAGCGAGTCGAGGTAGAGATCCTGGACGTCGTCGGGGGCCGGCTTCAGGATCACCTGGTACTGGTAGTGCTCCTGGAACCGGTACGGGTTCTCGGCGTAGCGGCCGTCGTCGGGCCGGATGGACGGCTCGACGTATGCCGCCCGCCACGGCTCGGGCCCGAGCACGCGGAGCAGGGTTGCCGGATTCGACGTGCCCGCGCCGACCTCGGTGTGGTACGGCTGGACGATCACGCACCCCTGCTCCTCCCAGAAGGCCTGGAGGGCCGAGATCATCCCCTGGAAGGTCGCCGCCATCGGAGGCGCAAGCTATCAGTGAGAGGCCGGCGACGGGGCTACGCGTGCAGGGTGCGAAGGCGGAAGCCGCCGTGGTACTCGTAGGTCGTCTCGACCACCCGCACGGCGTCCGTCGCAGCGGTTCCAGGGAGCTCACCCGGCGTGAGCGGCCGCTCGACGAGCGCCGTCACGGCCTCGAGGCTCCCCGGGCGCAGGCGGAACGCTCCGTCCTCGACGGCGCAGCGGCCGCACACCGCGCCGCCGGCCGCGGCCGAGTAGCCGACGAGCTCCCCGGCCGAGCCGCATCCCGCGCATGACTCGAGGTGCGGCAGGTAGCCGGCGAGCGCGAGCAGCTTCAGCTGGAACCCCAGGCCGACGCTGTCACGCACCGGATCCGGGCCTGCGGCGATGCCGCCCTCCAGGAGGTCGAGGAACCGGACGAGGCCCTCGAACACCCGAGGGTGCGGCTCCGGCTCGGGGAAGAGCTTGAGCACGGCCTCCGAGCCGATCTGGGCGACCGACAGGGCGTACGGGGCCGCGCGCACCGCAGCGTGCGACGCGACGATGTCGGCGCCGGACACGGTGTGCAGCTCGCCCCTGCCCTCGTGCAGGAGCAGCTGCGCCCGCGTCAGCGGCTCCAGCCGTCCGCCGAACCGCGACGTCGTCTTGCGAACCCCTTTCGCGATCGCGTTCACGCGCCCGCGCTCGGCGGTGTAGACGTGCAGGACGCGGTCGGCCTCGCCGAAGCGCAGCGAGCGGAGTACGACCGCGTCGGCCTTGTACGTGCGCGCCACGACCTCAGTGTAGGGTGCCGCGATGCTGGGCGATGTCGTCGTGCGGCCGGTCAGGGCCGCCGAGTACGAGGCGGTCGGCGAGCTGACGGTCGCGGCCTACACGACGATCGACGGGTTCGCTCCCGGAGAGCGGTATCAGGGGGTCTTGCGCGACGTCGCCGGCCGCACCGAGACCGCCGAGGTGATCGTCGCAGCCGACGTTGACGGGCGGATCGTCGGCGGCGTCACGTTCGTGCCCGGGCTCGGGCCGCTCGCCGAGTTCGAGGGCGCCGACGAGTCCGGGATGCGCATGCTGGCGGTCGACCCCGCCGCGCAGGGCCGCGGCGTCGGGCGCCTCCTGGCGCAGGCTTGCATCGACCGCGCACGGGCGACCGGCCGCTCGCGCCTCGTCCTGCACACGACCGGCGCGATGGCCGCCGCCCATCGGCTGTACCGCGGGCTCGGGTTCGCGCGCACCCCGGAGCGGGACATCACGACATCCGGCGGAATGCGGCTCGAGGCCTACGTGTTCGAGCTCGCCGAGGACTAGCCCCGCGCAGTGTGGTCCGCGATCGCCGCGGCGAGCGTCTGCCAATCGGCCGGCTCGACGCCGTGCCCGGCGTCTTCGAGCCGTAGAAGCCGCGCCCCCGGGATCCCGCTCGCCAGCGCCTCACCGTGCTCGATCGGGAACAGCGGATCCGCGGTGCCATGGACGACGAGCGTCGGCACCGAGATGTCGGAGAGCCGGCCACGAGGCTGGGCGCCCTCGATCAGCTCGTGGTTCTGGACCGATGGGTAGTCGAGAGCGCGGTCCACGTCGCGCCGGACGAGGTCGCGGGCAAACGGCTCGTCGAACGGGCGGCGTCCGCCCGTGAGGAGGCGATGGTAGGCAACGAGGGTGTCGGTGACCGCGTCTCGATCCGCGGGGTCCGGCGCACGCGTGCTCCAGAACCGGGTGAGCTCCTCCGACGGCCCCGGGAGCTGCGCCCGGTCGTCACCGACGACCAACGAGGTGCTGATCAGAACCAGCGACAGCACCCGGTCAGGATGGTCGATGGCGAGCACCTGCCCCAGCGCACCGCCCGCCGACACGCCCACGATGTGCGCGGCCGCGATGCCGTACGCGTCGAGCACGCCGGCCGCGTCCCGCACCATGTCGCCGCCCGTGTAGCCGGGCCGGCCTGCGGGATAGGTGACGGACCGGCCCGTGTCACGCTGGTCGTAGCGGATCACGAACCGCCCGCGGGCGGCGAGCGTCGCGCAGAACGTCTCGTCCCACCAGAGCATCGAGCCGGCCATGCCCATCATGAGCAGGACGGGCGGGTCGGAGGAGTGGCCGAACGTCTCGATGCAGATCTCGACGCAGTTCGCGGTGACGATCCGCTCGGTCACGGGCGTCAGGCCGTGACGGCCCGGACGTCGGCGTCCTGGATCGCCTCGATCAGCCGTTCGGTCTCGACCTCGAACACGGCCCGAGGCGTGCCCGCGGCGCTCCACACCGTCTCGAAGCGGCGCAGCGACTCGTCGACCACCGTTCGCACCTGACGCTCGTGGCCCAGCGGCGGGACGCCGCCGATCGCAAACCCGGTCGCCTCGCGCACCTCATCGGGCGTTGCGCGGCGCACGTCGTCCCCCACGAGCGCGGTGTCGACGCGCCGGTCGCCCGCACACAGCACGAGGACGGGCCCCGAGGCGTCGAAGAACACGAGCGACTTCACGATCTGGCCGAGCTCGCACCCGGCGGCGGCCGCGGCCTCCTCGGCCGTGCGCGTCGATTCGTCGAGCTCCTGGACGTCGACGTCGAGGCCGGCGGCGCGAAGCCGGTCGGCGACTCTCAGGGCAGTCGGGTGCACCGGGGGCATAGGTGGGTTCCTCTCTGGGTGACGCGGATCTTCTCGATGGGTGTGCCGCAGCGCGGGCACGGCTCGCCGTCGCGATCGTAGGCGTTGAAGCGCTCCTGCATCGAGCCGGGCTGCCCGTCGGGGCCGCGGTAGTTCGAGATGGTGGCGCCCTGCGAGGCGATGCCGCGCTCCAGCGACTCGACCACGGCGGCGTGAAGGCGGCGAACCTCGGCCGCGGTGAGCTCCCCGCCGGGACGGAGGGGGTGGATACGCGCCTGCCAGAGCGCCTCGTCCGCATAGATGTTCCCGACGCCGGCGACGAGCGTCTGGTGCAGGAGCAGCGCCTTCACCGACGCCCGCCGGCCGGCCAGGTCGCCGCGGAACCTGCGCGGCGTCCACTCGTCGGAGAGCGGCTCGGGCCCGGCCCGCGGCCGCAGGTAGTCATCGAGATCGCCCGGGGCGATGAGGCGCCACGTGCCGAACCGGCGCTGGTCGGCGTAGACGAGCGACGCGCCGTCGTCGAGGCGCAGCACCGCGCGGACGTGCGTCGGCTCCTCCCCCGCTCCCGTGCGGTGGTGAAACCAGCCGGTCATGCGCAGGTGGACGACGAGCGTGCGGCCGGAATCGAGGCCGAAGAGCAGGTACTTGCCGCGGCGGCCGACGCCGGTGAAGCGTTCGCCGATGAGCTCGGCCGAGATCACGACCGGATCCTCGGGCGCCGTGAGGCGGCCGTCCATGATGTCGGCGTCGGAGATCGACCGGCCGCGGAGCAGCGGGTCGAGCCCGCGCTTCACGGTCTCGACCTCGGGCAGCTCAGGCATGGCGCCGTCCCGTCACTCCTGCATTCTGGCCGAAGCCGCCGGGACGCGACTCAGACCACGGAGGTGCCGGGGAGGCCGCCGGCCTGCCCTCCGGCGAGCACCCTGAACACGGTCGCGCCGACGTCGGCGAACGTGTCGCCGTCATGCCGGTGGCCGACGAGCGGCGCCCCGGGGACGTGCGCGAGCAGAAGGCCGTGCTCGCGCGAGTGGTCGGTCGACGGCGTCGTCGGGTCGCAGCCGTGGTCCGACGTCAGGATGAGGAGATCGCCGTGGCGGAGCGCGGCGAGGATCCCCGGCAGGCCGGCGTCGAACTCCTCGAGCGCGTCGGCAAAGCCGCGCGGGTCGTTGCGGTGGCCCCAGAGCATGTCGGTCTCGACCAGGTTGGTGAAGACCAGGCTGCCGTCCGCAGCGCTTCGCATCAGCTCCTCGGTGGCCGCGATCCCCTGCCCGTTCGACGACGTCGGACGGCTGGTATCGACGTCGCAGCCGGCGAAGATGTCGCTGATCTTGCCCACCCCGTGCACCGTCATCCCCGCGTCACGGAGGCGCTGAAGGTGGTTCGGGCGCGGCGGCTCGAGCGAGAAGTCGTGCCGCCGGGGCGTGCGCTTGTAGTCGCCCTCCGACCCCTCGAACGGCCTCGCGATGACCCTGCCCACCGCATGGTCGCCGCGCAGGATCCCGCGAGCCTCACGGCAGGCGGCGTAGAGCTCCTCGAGCGGCACGACCGCCTCGTGGGCCGCGATCTGGAACACGCTGTCGGCCGACGTGTAGACGATCCAGCTCCCGGTGCGCTCGTGCTCGGCCCCGAGGCGATCGATGATCTCGGTGCCGGACGCCGCGACGTTCCCGATGACGCCGCGTCCCGTCGTGCGGGCGAACTCGTCGATGATCTCGGCCGGAAACCCGTCGGGGTAGGTCGGAAACGGCCGCTCGGTGACGATCCCCATCATCTCCCAGTGCCCCGTCGTCGTGTCCATCCCGTGCGAGCGCTCGTGCAGCCGGCCCCAGACCGCGGGCGCGTCGGCCCGGGGCGGGCAGCCGCGGACAGGCATCACGTTCCCAAGCCCCAGCGCCTGCATCGTGGGCACCTCGAGCCCGCCGACGGCGTCGGCGACGTGCGCGAGCGTCGACGAGCCCGCCGTGCCGTAGGCGTCCGCGTCGGGCAGGTCCCCCACCCCGACCGCGTCGAGGACGATGACGCAGGCGCGGGCCACTACTGGAGCGGCAAGCCGAAGCGCGCCGTCGTGCCCACACCGGGGCGGCTCTCGATCGAGAAGTCGCCTCCCGCCAGCCGCAGCCGCTCGGCGACCGCCTGGAGCCCGAGGTGGAGCCGCATCACGCTTCGGTCACGCGCCCGGGTCGTGTCGAATCCGGAGCCGTCGTCGCCGACGAGCCCCTGGAGGCGGCCGTTCGCCGCCTTCAGCGAGACCTCGAGCCGGGTGGCGTGCGCATGCTTGCGGGCGTTGGCGACGAGCTCCTGGACGGTGCGATAGACGAGCGACTCGATGCTCGGCGAGAGCCGGGCGACCTCGATCGTGACGGCGACCTGAACTCCCATGTCACGCCGCGTCTGGTCGAGCAGCTCGCCCACGGCATGCCCGAGGCCGTGCGATTCGAGGAGCGGCGGCCGGATCTCGAACATGAGGCGCCGGGTGCGGTCGAGGGTCGAGGCCAGAAGCACGCGGGCGTCGGTCAGCGCCGTCGGGACGCCCGTCCCGTTCACGCGGGCCGCCCGGAGGACGCGGTCGATCGAGAGCAGGCTGCCGGTGAGCACCTGGATCGTGTCGTCGTGCAGATCGGCGGCGATTCGCGCGCGCTCCTCGTCCTCGGCGCGCAGCATGCGGGCGAGGACGTCAACCCGCTTGCGCTCGCTCTCGCGTAGGGCCTCGCGCGCCCGTTCCCGCTCGATCGCGAGTCGCGCGATCGATACCGCCAGGTCGGTCACGCGGATGTCAGGCGTCGACGGCGCGCGCGGCTCGGTCAGGTAGATCGCGATCGTCGCCGGGACGCTGCCGTCGGCGGCGAGCACCGGCGCCGACCAGCAGGCTCGAAGCCCCTGCGCGAGGGCGAGCTCGGAAAGCTCCGTCCACACGGGATCCGTCGCGATGTCGACGGCGTAGACCGGCTCGCGACGGTGCACCGCCGTCCCGCACGACCCCGCCCGGGCTCCGACCGCGACGCCGTCGATCGCCGCGAGGTACTCGACCGGCAGGCTTGGCGCGGCGAGCGGGTGCAGGGACTCGCCGTCATCCGACACGCGCATGATCGCGCACACGGCCCCCGGGCAGTGATCCTCGACCAGCAGCGCCAGCCGGCGCAGGATCGCCGTCAGCGGCGTCTCGGTCGCGACCATCTCGAGCAGGCGCATCTCCGACGTGGCAAGCCTTTCGGCCGTCTGCCGCTCGGTGACATCGGTGAACGAGAGCGCGACGCCGTGCGGCCGGGTCTCGCCGGCGGCGAGGAGCGGTTGCGAGTTGAGCGAGATCCACACCATCCGCCCGTCGGGCGCGCAGACGCCGCGGATCACGTCGTGGTGAGCGCGGCCC
Organism: Gaiellales bacterium; assembly: GCA_050698235.1. Classification (GTDB taxonomy): domain Bacteria; phylum Actinomycetota; class Thermoleophilia; order Gaiellales; family JAICJC01; genus JAICJC01. Next base: position 3,328 of record JBOHBE010000154.1, on the reverse strand, counting down.
GTCCGCAGCGTGTCGACGGCGGGCAGCTCGCCGGGCGGCTCGGGCGTGCCGTCCGCCCGCACGGCCGCGCAGAGGCTGTCGCCGAGCGCCCTGCCGATGATCTCGTCGTGATCGCGTCCGAGAATACGCTCGGCGCTGGCATTGCACGCGGTGATCCGCGCCTCGGCGTCGACCAGGATCACGCCCTCGGCCATCGCCGCGACGACCGACTGGTAGCGAGCCTCGCTCGCGTTCAGCGCGTGGTGCGCGGTCGCGTCGGAGACGACGATCCAGAGGCCTTCGGACGAACCGCCGTTTGCCGCCGGGAGCGGGTGGTAGTCGATGCGAAGGGCCCGGCCGGCGACGGCGGCGAACATGCCGACGATGGGCGTTCGCGTGTCCATCACGCGGCGGCACAGGCTGGGGGTGTCGGGCGCGAGCCCGGCGAACACGTCGGTGACCTGCGCCCCGAGGAGCTCCCAGCTCGACCGGCCCGTGAGGGCCGCGAGCGCGGCATTCGTCCGCGTGAGACGCAGCTCGCGGTCGACGACGGCACAGCCGACCGGCACACTCTCGATGATCGACTCGAGGAGTGCGACGGGCGCCGCTGCCTCCGGCGTGTGGCTATGCACCGTCTCCAGGGGGTCCTCCTGGGCTCGGGCCGCTGAGTGTACCGGTCGCGGTGCGCGCCTGCCGGCCGGTTCGGCCCTCAGGCCCGCGGGTGTGCTTTGAAGTACGCCTTCCGTACGTGCTCGGCCGAGACGTGCGTGTACACCTGCGTCGTCTCGATCGACGCGTGCCCGAGCATCTCCTGAACGCTCCGGAGGTCGCAGCCGCCCTCGATCAGATGGGTCGCGAACGAGTGCCGGAGCGTATGCGGCGTGACATCGCTCGCGACACCGGCCCGGCGGGCGTGATCGCGCACGAGTTGGAACACCGCCTGGCGCGTGATCCCGCGCCCACGGTGGTTCAGGAAGAGGACGTCGCCGCGCTGCGTGCGGCCCAGGTACGGCCTGCCCCGCTGGAGATAGGCACGAGCGGAGTCGATGGCGCCCTTGCCCATCGGGACGACGCGTTGCTTCGCGCCCTTGCCCATGCAGCGCACGAGCCCCTCGTCGAGGTCGACGTCCGAGACGCGCAGCGACACGAGCTCCGAGACCCTGAGCCCCGCGCCGTAGAGCAACTCGAGCATCGCCCGGTCGCGCAGGCCGCGGGGCGTGCCGTCCGGGGCGGTCACGATCGCCTCGGCCTCCGCCTTGGTGAGCGGCTTGGGCAGCGACCTCCCGAGCCTCGGCAGCGGCACGGTGCGGCCGGCGTCGCCGCGCCCGCCCTCCCGCGCCCTGTGCTTCAGGAACGCGCGTACGGCGGCGAGGCGCCGGCGGACGGTCGCGGGCGAGAGGCCGCGGTCGCGCAGCGCGACGGCGTACTCGTCGAGGACGCCGACGGCGATCGTGTCGGGATCCTCGTGCTCGACGAAGTCGCCGAGATCGATCAGATCGCGGCGGTAGGCCTCGACGGTGTGCGGCGACGCCCCGCGCTCGAGCTGGAGGTGGGTCAGGAAGTCGGCGAGCTTTTTGTCGTAGTCACGCACCGCGCCCGCGGCTTTCGCCGCGCTCGCTGCGAATTCCTCTACGCGGCCTGAAGCGGGAGCACCTGCGAGAGCGGCGTGTAGTCCATGCCGACCGCCTCGGCGACCGGCTCGCACGTGACGTGGCCGTCTGCCACGTTGACACCCAGGGCGAGCGCGGGGTCGGACGCGAGCGCACGTCGGAGGCCCTTCTCGGCGATGGCCTCGATGTACGGGAGGGTGACGTTCGTGAGCGCCCACGTCGAGGTGATCGGAACGGCCCCGGGCATGTTCGCGACGCAGTAGTGCACGATGTCGTCGACCACGTAGGTCGGATCGGAGTGCGTGGTCGGGCGCGAGGTCTCGAAGCAGCCGCCTTGGTCGATGGCGACGTCGACCAGCACCGATCCCGGCTTCATCGAGCCGAGCATGTCGCGCGTCACGAGATGGGGCGCCTTGCCTCCGTGCACCAGCACCCCGCCGATCACGAGGTCGGCGTCGGGCAGGGATTCCTCGACAGCGTGGCGGCTCGACATCTGGAGGAGCACGGTGCGGCCGAGGCTCACGTCGAGCTCGCGCATGCGGTCGACGCTGCGCTCGAAGACGGTGACGTCGGCCTGCATGCCCTGGGCGATCAGGGCGGCGTTGTAGCCGACGATGCCGCCGCCGAGGACGAGCACCTTCGCCGGCAAAACGCCCGGCACGCCGCCCATCAGGCGGCCGCGCCCGCCCAGCGGCTTCATCAGGTAGTAGGCGCCGACCTGGGACGAGAGCCGGCCCGCGACCTCGCTCATCGGTGCGAGCAGCGGCAGCCGCCCGTCGCGCGTCTCGACCGTCTCGTAGGCGATGCAGACCGCGCCGGACTCGCACAGGCCGCGGGTGAGCTCGGGCGCCGCCGCCAGGTGCAGGTAGGTGAACAGGATCTGCCCCGGCGAAAGGCGCTGGTACTCGCCGTCGAGCGGCTCCTTCACCTTCAGCACCATCTCGGCGTCGTTCCAGACCGTGTCGACGTCCGTGATGGTCGCGCCGGCCGCCTCGTACTCGTCGTCCGCCATGGCGCTGCCGGCGCCCGCGCCGGTCTCGACGAGCACCGCGTGCCCGCGCCGGCGCAGCTCGACGACGCCCGCCGTCGTCAGCGCGACCCGCGACTCGTCCGGCTTGATCTCCTTGACGACACCGATCTTCATTCAACGCCTCCGTCGTGGTCTGGCTGCGCGATTGTAGAGCCCGAGACGCGTGCGGCCTCGATGAGGCCCATCGTGACCCGCAACATCCCGTCGAGATCGGCGACGGAGATGTGCTCCGAGGCGGTGTGGATCTCGGCCATGCCGTTGCACACGTTGACGCAGGGAACGCCGCCCGCGTTGAAGACGTTCGCATCGGCGCCGCCGCCGGACTCGATGTAGGTGACCGGGTAGCCGCAGCCGTCCAGGGCGCGGGAGACCAGCCGCACCGCGTCGTGCGTGCGGGCGAACCGGTAGCCCTCGTACTCGGAGACGATCCGCGACTCGAGCTCGCAGTCGGACAGGTTGGCGGCATAGGTGGCCGCGTCGAGCATCGACTGCACCTGCTCGCGCAGGCGGTCGGGGTCGCGGCTGCGGGCCTCGGCCCATACCCGGCACTCCGGCGGGACGATGTTGCCGGCGACGCCGCCGCGGATCAGCCCGACGTTCGCGGTGGTGGCGTCGTCGATGCGGCCGAGCTGCATGTCGGCGATCGCCCGCGCCGCGGCCGCGACGGCGCTGCGACCCTCCTCCGGTGCGATCCCCGAGTGGGCCGCCC
>JBOHBE010000153.1:0-3539 GCA_050698235.1 Gaiellales bacterium | reverse complement strand
CCTGGGGGCGGCCGGTATCAGGCCGCGGACGGTCACCGTCGCCCGGCCGACGCTCGACGATGTCTTCCTGCTCCACACCGGGGCGACGATCGAGGGCCGCGAGGGAGAGGGCGAATCCGAGAGCGGGGTGGCGGCATGACCACGGGCGTCGTCGCGTCGGCCGTCCTGTGCCGCCGGGCGCTGCGCGAGATCCCGCGCGTGCCCGGGCGGATCGCGTTCCCGATGTTGATCCCGATCCTTCAGCTGATCCTGTTCGCCGCGGTCTTCCAGAACTTCGGCCAGTACAAGACGGCCTCGTCGAACAGCTCGATCGAGTTCCTCGCGGCCGGCCAGGTGGCCCTCTCGGTGCTCGTCGGTGCGGGCGGCGCGGGGTTCCAGATGGTGCAGGACATCGACTCGGGCTTCTTCGACAAGCTGCGGGTCGCCCCGATCCCGCGGCTCTCGATCGTCACCGGGCTGCTCGCGACCGACGCCGTGCGCCTGGCGACCCACGTGGTGGTCGTGACGTGCGTTGCGCTCTTGATCGGCGCGGAGCTCGAGACCGGGATCCCGGGGCTCATCGTCATGATGCTGCTCGGGGGCTTCTTCGGCGCGATGTGGTCGGGCATCTCGCTCAACGTGGCGCTCCGGACGAAGAACGCCGAGATCACCGGGCATCGAACGTCCTCATCTTCCCGCTCTACTTCGCCTCGACCGCGTTCGTCCCGTACGACCTGCTCCCGTCGTGGCTCCAGACGCTGAACAAGGTGAACCCGGTGAGCTACCTGGTCGACGGCATGCGCACGCTGATGCTGGAGGGCTGGCGGTGGCAGCCGATTGGCGAGGCGTTCCTTGCCGCCGGTGCGGTGGGCGCGATCACGCTGCCGCTGGCGGTGCAGGCGTTCCGGCGCTCGGTGCAGACGTAGCCGGCTAGGCGGCGCGGCGCACGGTGCGCGCGTGGAGTTCGACGATCTGCTCGGCCGGGACGGCGTGGCTGAAGTAGAAGCCCTGGCCCAGCATGCAGCCGTGCTCGACGAGGAAGCGGCGCTGGGCCTCGGTCTCGACGCCCTCGGCAAGCGGTTCGAGGCCGAGGTTGCGCGCGAGCTGGACGATCGTCGCGACCAGCAGCGACACGCGCCTGTCCTCGGGGACGGCGGCGACGAACGAGCGGTCGATCTTGAGCGTCGTCACGCGCATCTGCGAGAGCCGTTCGAGCGACGAGTGGCCGGTGCCGAAGTCGTCGATCGCGACGCGCACGCCGCGCTCGTGCAGATCGGCCATCACCGGCTCGAGGCTGCCGGGCCGGGCGATCGCCGCGGACTCGGTGATCTCGATCATGAGGCGGTCGGCGGGGATGTCGGCCGTGCGGATCGCGGCGAGCACGCGCTGGATCTCGGCCGGGCGCCACATGAGCGCCGGCATGTTGACCGACGCGTAGAGGTCGATGCCGACGCGGCGCCACTGCGCGACCTGGGCGCAGGCCGACTCGACGACCCAGTCCGAGATCGGGCCGATCATGCCGGCGCGCTCGGCGAGGGGGACGAAGGCGTCGGGGCCGACGAGGCCGCGCTCGCCGTCGTTCCATCGGATCAGCGCCTCGACGCCGACCATCCGGCCCTCGTCGAGCGCCACGAGCGGCTGGTAGTGGAGCACCAGCTCTCCGCGATCGAGCGCGTGGCGGAGGCGCGAGACGGTCGCGAGCTGGTCGGCAGCATCGACGCTCGAGAAGAACGCCGGCCGCTGTGCCAGCCGCTCGGCTTGCTTGGCGCGGTACATCGCGATGTCGGCCTTCGAGAGCAGCTCCTCGGCGCTCTCGGCGTCGGCCGGGTAGAGGCTCGCGCCGATGCTGGCGCGGGTGTAGAGCTCGCCCGGTGAGAGCTTCACGGGCTCGCGAAGGGCGGCGCGGATGTTCTCGGCGACGCGCTCGGCCGCCTCGAGGGCGCCTTCCAGCTCGATGTCGGCGACCAGGACGAGGAACTCGTCGCCGCCGAGCCGGGCGACGACGTCGGTCGCTCGCACCGCGCCGCGCAGCCGGTCGGCCACGACGCGGAGGAGCTCGTCGCCCGTCGTGTGGCCGTGGCTGTCGTTCACAAGCTTGAAGTCGTCGAGGTCGACGAAGAGCACGGCGACGGCGAGGCTGCCGCGCTGCGCGCGTGCGATCGCCTGCTCGAGGTGCTCCTGGAAGAGGAGCCGGTTGGGCAGGTCGGTCAACGCGTCGTGGTAGGCCAGGTGCGCGAGCCGGGCCTGCGCGGCGATAAGCTCGTCGGCGGAGCGGCGGCGCTCGGTGACGTCGGCGACGATCCCGTCCACCAGCCGGCGGCCGTTCTCGAACCGCGGCCGGGCGCGCTCCCACACCCAGCGCGTGACGCCATCGGAGCCGACCAGCCGGTACTCCATCTCCTGGGGCTCACCCCGCTGGAGCGCCTCGCCGCAGGCGTCGTACGTCGCCCGGTCGTCGGGGTGCACGGCGGCCTCCCACGCCTCCTCCTCGTCCGTGCCCGGCGCGATGGGCCCGATCAGGCTCTCGACTCCCGCTCCGATGAACTCGTTGCAGCGATACGTACCGTCGTCGAGCCACTCCATCTCGTAGATGTGCACGGCGGCGGCGCCGGCAACGCGGCGGAGGATGTCGATCGTGTCGGTGCGCGGCTCGTCCGCAGGCATCTGCCGGATTCATCGGCTATTCGAGGCTCGTGCTAGAGGGCACGAATTCGCGCAGCACCGAGGTCGACGCCGAACAGGTCGCGCAGAACGGCGGCCCGTTCGTCCTCGGTTTCCAGCTCGCGCTCGCTGCGACCGTTGGCCGTCGTCGTGATGAGGCGCATGCCGGAGAGGCTCAGACGCCCGTCCTCGGTCGCCCGGCTGCAGATGGGCGCGGCGAGGAAATGCGAGCCGGGGGTCGTCTGCTGGAGCACGCACATTTCGGCGAACTCGTCCATCCGGCGGGGTTCGAGGGCGAAGCCGTACTGCGGGGAGCCGTTCTCGTGGAGGGTCATGCGGCCGTCCGGGAGCGGGGCGAGGCGGTAGGTGTTGCCGTCGCGCTCCTGGTCGCCGTCGTCGTCGAGCCGCAGCGGCCGGGTGAAGCTGGCTCCGAAGCCGACGTCTGCGAGCCACGGGCGGTCGAGGTCGACACGGAGGGTGAGGTGCGCGAAGTCGGGCGACGGCGGATCGCTCAGGACGACCGAGGCGGAGTAGCGGGTGACGGTGAAGCCGAGGGCCTCGAGGAGGCGCGCGAACGAGCCGTTCAGCTCGTAGCACCATCCGCCGCGGCGGCGGGTGACGATCTTGTCGAAGACGTGGTCGGCGTCGAGGACGTTCTCGACGCCCAGGTGGATGTCGAGGTTCTCGAAGGGCACGGCGAGCATGTGCGCGCGATGGAGCGCGACGAGCGCCTCCTCGGTGGGCTCGCGCGGCCCGTCGTAGGCGATCCGCTCGAGGTATGCGTCGACATCCACGCCGCGCAGCGTACCCACGCCCCGACCCGAACCCCGGGGTCAGACCCCGTATCGCTTCCGACGCAGCATCGGTGCCGCTTCGTTGCGGGTTGCGCGCGTTGTTTG
>JBOHBE010000152.1:0-7198 GCA_050698235.1 Gaiellales bacterium | reverse complement strand
CCAGCACCGCGGCCGCCTGGCCGCCCACGATCGAGGCGGCGGCGCCGTCGGACTCGTGCGCCTCGCCGACGCACACGATCGGCTCGAGCCCGCAGCGGACCGCGGCGAGCGCCTTGCGCGCGACCATGTCGTCGCTCTCGCCGAACAGGCGGCGGCGCTCGGCGTGGCCGACCTCGACGAACGTGCAACCCAGCTCGCGTAGGACGGCCGGCGACACGCAGCCGGTGTAGGCCCCGCTCTCCTCCCAGTGCGCATCCTGCGCGCCGTACCGGACGGCCGAGCCCGCGAGAAGATCCCGGGCCGCGGCGAGCACGGGGAACGACGGCAGCACGAACACCTCGACGCCGTCGAACTCGGCCGCCGACGCGGCGAGCTCCCGTAGGTAGCCGATCGTCTCGGCGTAGCCGAGGAACATCTTGAGGCCCGCGCCGACCAGCGGTCGGCCGGTCACGCGATCTCCCGCTCGGACGCCGCGGCCTCCTCGCCGGCGATGATCAGGTCGACGCCGGCCTCCTCGATCGCCTCGGCGAGTGCGCCCTGCGGCCGGGCCGAGGTCACGAACCGGTCGACCGAGCCGAGGTCGGCGAAGAGGGCCAGCGACACCTGGTCGAACTTCGAGTGGTCGGCGAGCAGGATGACCTCGGCCGCCGAGGCGATCATCGCCTGCTTGACCGACACCTCCTCGAGCGCGGGGTAGCTCAACCCGTCGACGGCCACGCCCGCCGCGGCGATGAACGCCTGGTCGGCCCGAAGGGCGGAGAGTGTGCGAACCGCGATGTCGCCGACCGTGCCGCGCGTGCTGCGGCGAAACACGCCGCCGGTGAGGATGATCGTCGCGTCGGGGTTCTCGGCGACCTCGGCGGCGGTCGTGATCGCGTTCGTCACGACCCGCAAGTTGCGCCGGTGGACGAGCTCCCGGGCGAACTCGGCGGTCGTCGATCCCGAGTCGATGACGATCGTCGCGCCGTCGGCGACCAGCTCGGCCGCGCGCCGGGCGATCGCGCGCTTGGCCGCCTGCTGCTCGCCTGCGCGAAGAGCGTACTGCGACTCGACGCCGCGCATCGCGACCGCGCCGCCATGCTCGCGGCGCACAACGCCCGCCTCGGCGAGCCGGGCCAGATCGCGCCGGATCGTGACCTCGGTGACACCCAGGCGGTCGGAGAGGTCCGACACCCGGATCGAGCCGGACTCGCGCGCCAGGTCGGCGATGGTGCGGAGCCGATCCGAGCGCAGCATGCGCCGCCGCCGGTCGCGCTCGCCGCTCATACGGTGCACACAAAATCGATCATGATCGAATCCTCAGGCGCCGTGAAAATGATCGTTCGAACGTCCTCCCCATAGCGTAGTATAGGCGGGTAGCTGCGATGAGCGACCCGAGATCGAACAGAACAGATCTCACGAGCGATCGTTTACGAACGATCCAGTCCCTGGCAGGAGCGGCCGTCGGCGTGCTTGACACGGACCGCACCACTCTCTATGGTCGCACTGTCCTTACAGGATTACAGGGGACACCTTCGGCGTCCGCAGCCGCCGTTCCAACCGGGAGGAGGGATACGCATGTCTGACGTCGCCTCCGAAGAGGTGCTCGTCGCGAAGACGGACCTCCAGGCAGGGGCCCTGCGCCTGCCAGAGGTGCTGATGCAGTCGGTGACGCTGGTCGCGCCCGCGATCGCGACGCTGTTCTCGTTCGGCTTCATCGTCGGGTCGTTCGCGGGGCTCATGGCGCCGTTCGCGTTCGCCATCGTCCTTCTGATCGCCCTGATGCTCGCGATCAACCTGAGCATGCTCGCGCGCCTGTTCCCATCGGCGGGCGGGTACTTCACGTACATCAGCCGCGCGATCCACCCCCGGGCGGGCATGTTCGCGGGCTGGCTCTACTTCCTCATCAACCCGCTCGTCCCAGGGGTGATCCTGGTCTACATGGGGACGGTGCTCGAGAACGAGCTCAAGGCGAAGTACGACTTCACATTCCCGTGGTGGCTCTTCGTCATCCTCGGCATCGGCGTCATCATGTTCGTCGCCTACCGCGGCATCTCGCTCTCGGGCAAGCTCCTGATCATCCTGGGCAGCCTCGAGATTCTGATCGTGGTCGGCCTCAGCGTGTGGGGCGCGTTCGACCCCGGGCCCGGCGGCTTCAACTTCGAGCCGCTCAACCCGGCGAACCTGGGAGACGTCGGAGCAAACGGCATCTACCTCGGCGTGGTGTTCGGCATCTTCTCCATCACCGGCTGGGAGGGTGCGTGCCCGATCGCCGAGGAGAGCGAGAACCCGCACGACACGGTGCCGAAGGCGCTCATCCTCTCGGTGATCATCACCGGCCTGATCCTCGTGATCTGCACGTGGTTCTTGCTCCTCGGCTGGGGCACCGACAGGGTCGGGTCGATCGCCACGGCCGCCAACCTGCCGCCGCTCATCCTGGCCGACAAGTACTGGGGCAGCGCCTACTGGATCGTGCTCATCGCGCTGATCAACTCGACCCTCGCGGTCTGCATCGCGTCGAACCTCGTGGGGACGCGGATGTACTACTCGATGGCGCGGACCGGCGCACTGCCGGCCTGGTTCGCCAAGGTGCACCCGAAGTACAAGACGCCGATCAACGCCGTCCACGCGCAGTTCGCCGTCATCGTCGTGAGCGCCGTCATCCTCACCAAGTGGTGGGGCAAGGAGAACATCTGGTTCGTCGACGGCGGCATGATCACGTTCGCGCTGGGGACGATCTACATCCTCGGCAACCTGTCCGTCATCACCTACTACCTGCGCGAGAAGCGCGAGAGCTTCAACGTGCTCACGCACGGGGTGTTCCCGGTCGCGACCTCGATCGCGATGGTCGTCCTGTTCTACAAGTCGCTGAACCCGTTCCCGCCGGCACCGTTCAAGTGGGGCCCGATCGTGGTCGGGGTGTGGGCGGTGCTGGGGATTGCGGTGGTCGCGCTCCTTGCGATCCTCGGCAAGGAGAGCTGGCTCCAGGCGGCCGGCCGCGCGGCGGACGAACGCCCGGAGACACCGGAGGAGCTCGCACACCGGCCCTCGTTCTGATTCCATGACCCAATGACCGCGGCAGCCAACGATCTCGAGGGAGCTGTCGCGATCGTCACCGGCGGCGGCACCGGCATCGGCCGGGCCGCCGCCGTGTGCCTCTCCGGCATCGGCGCGACGGTCGTCGTGGCCGGGCGGCGGGCCGAGCCGCTGGACGAGGCGGTGGCCGAGATCACGGCGGCGGGTGGACAGGCCCTGGCGGTGCCGTGCGACCTGTCGCTTCCGGAGGCCGCCGGCGAGCTGGTCGCGACGACCGTCTCGGAGCTCGGCCGGGTCGACGCCATCGTCAACAACGCCGGCACCTGCCGGTCGCACCCGCTGGACGAGTGGGGCCTGGCCGAGTTCGACGAGCACCTCTTCGTCAACATCAGAAGCCCGTTCTTCCTTGTCCAGGCGGCGCTCCCTCACCTGCGCCGCTCGCCGGTGGCGGCGGTCGTCAACATCAGCTCGTCGTCGGGCTCGATGGTGCGGCCCGGGCAGTCGGTCTACGGGATGTCGAAGGCGGCGCTCGAGTACCTCACCAAGTCGATGGCGGCCGAGCTCGCAGGGGACGGGATCCGCGTCAATTGCATTGCCCCGGGGCCCGTCGACACGCCGATCCACGCCACGTGGGCGACCGACCTCGACGAGGCCTACCGCTGGCTCGCCGACCAGGTGCCGCTGGGCAGGATCGCGACGGCCCCGGAGCTCGGCTGGTGGATCGCCACGCTGATCGCGCCCGGCGCGGGGTGGGTCACGGGCGTCGTGATCCCCGTCGACGGCGGCCAGGTGCTGGACTACCGATGAGCCGGTTCGACGGCAAGGCCGTTCTCGTCACCGGCGCCGCCCAGGGCATCGGGCGCGCGATCGTCGAGCGGTTCCTCGGCGAGGGCGCCGCCGTCACGATCTTCGACCTCGACGGGGACCTCGCACAGGCGACAGCAGCCGAGCTGGCGTCCGCGGGGCCGGTGCAGGCGTTCGCCGGCGACGTGGCGAGCCGCGCCGACGTGCGCGCCGCCGTCGACGCCTCGCTCTCGACGTTCGGGAGCCTCGATGTCCTGGTCGCCCACGCCGGTATCGCCGACGTCCAGCCGATCCTCGAGATCTCAGACGACCGCTGGCAGCGCGTGCTCGACGTCAACCTGACCGGCGTCTTCCTGTGCATCCAGGAGGCCGGCCGTGCCATCGCCCGGGCGGGCAAGGGCGGCGCGATCGTGGTCACCGCATCGACGAACTCGTTCTGGGTCGAGCAGAACATGGCCCCGTACAACACGTCCAAGGCCGGCGAGGTGGCGCTGATCCGCACCGCGGCGCTCGACCTCGCGGCGTTCGGCATCCGCGTGAACGGCGTCGCGCCCGGCGTCGTCCGCACCCGCATCTCGGAGTGGGTGATCGACGATCCGGTGCTCGGGGCGGAGTACCTGAAGAAGATCCCGCTCGGCCGCTTCGGCGAGCCAGGGGATGTCGCCGACGCGGTGGCGTTCCTAGCGTCGGACGACTCGGCCTACGTCACGGGCCAGACGCTGATCCTCGACGGCGGCCTCACCCTGGGCCAGCCGCTCGAGGCGATGGACATCGCCCTCCCCGGGGCAGACACGTGAGGTTCCATTCGTCCACGGAGGTGCGCGATGCCGGATGATCCCTACCGCGCGGCGATCGGCCGCAGCCGCAGCGAGCTCGAGACCCCGGCGCTTCTGCTCGATCTCGACATCGCGCGCAAGAACATCGCTGTGATGGCCGGCCACATGGAGCGGGCCGGGAAGAGCCTGCGCCCGCACACGAAGACGCACAAGGCGCCTCAGATCTCCCGCCTGCAGGTCGACGCGGGGGCGATCGGCGTCTCGACGGCCACCGCCTGGGAAGCGATCGTCATGATCGACGCCGGGATCGACGACGTGCTCGTCGCCAATGAGGTCGTGGGGCCGGCCAGGATCAAGGCGCTCGCCGAGGCCGCGCGCTACGCCCGGGTGACGGTGGCCGTCGACGGCACCGCAAACCTTGACGACCTCTCGGCTGCGGCTGTCGCCGCCGGCTCGACGCTCGGTGCCCTCGTCGAGGTCGATGTCGGCATGAACCGCGGCGGGGTGCGCTCCAAGGAGGAGGCGCTCGAGGTTGCCCGGCACGCCGTGTCTCTTCCCGGGATCGAGTGGCGGGGCGCGATGGGCTATGAGGGCCACTGCATGCTCGAGCCGGACAGGGAGCTTCGCGTCACGAAGCAGGGGAAGGCGATGGCCGACCTGTTCGAGGTCGTCGACCACCTGGCCGCCGACGGCATCGACTCAGAGATCGTCTCGGCCGGCGGTACCGGCACCTACGACCTGATCGCCGCCCACCCGCGCGTGACCGAGCTCCAGGCCGGCTCCTACGTCTTCATGGACGCCTTCCACGGCAGCCTGATCCCCGGCTTCGACGTCGCGTTGACTGTGCTCGCCACCGTCATGGGCCGGCACGGAGACCGCGTGATCCTCGACGCCGGCCGAAAGGGCGTCGGCATCGACCTGATGCTGCCCTCGGCGGTCGGCGTCGATGCGACGACCGCGTTCGTCGACGAGGAGCACACGGGGATCGACGTCCCCGAGAGCTCGCCGCTCGGGTACGGCGACACCGTCGAGCTCTTGGCGGGTTACGGCCCGACCACGGTCAACCTGTACGGCCGCTACCACGTCATCGAAGGCGGCGTCGTCACCGACATCTGGCCGGTGATGGCCCGCCACGGCAGCGACACCGCTGTCGAGAAAGGAGCGGGAACACGTGTCTAGCGTCAAGCTCGATACCGGCGGCCTGGCCATCACACAGGTGGCGGCCGTGGTCAGGGATCTGCGCAGCTCGCTCGAGGCCTACCACAAGGCGCTCGGCTGGGGCCCGTGGAACGTCTATGAGCACAAGCCGCCCATGCTGCACTCGACCGAGCTGCACGGCGCGCCGACCGAGTTCACGATGCTCGGCGCGGAGTGCCACGCCGGGCCGATCGTGTTCGAGCTCCTTCAGCCGCTCGAGGGCCCGAGCATCTACAAGGAGTGGCTCGACGAGCACGGCGAGGGCCTGCACCACGTCGCCGTGATGGTGCCCACGCACGAGCAGGCGGACCAGACGCGGACGCACTTCCAGGAGCTCGGGGCCGAGGTGCTGATGGGCGGCCGGATCGGCGAGACGATCCAGTTCTACTACCTCGACACCGAGCCGATGCTGAAGGTGATCTTCGAGTCGGGGTCGGGCCATGCCGTCGACCTGAAGCCGGCCTGGACCTACCCATAGCCGTGGCCGACGACGTCCACGCCATGGGCCGGCGGGCGCTCTCCGAGGTGGGCGGCGTGCTCGACGCGGTGTCGGGCGAGGACGTCGAGGCGATGTGCAGGGAGCTCCGTGCGGCCCGGCGGATCGCCTGCTACGGCGTCGGGCGCGAGGGCCTCATGATGAAGGCCCTCTGCATGCGGCTCATGCACCTGGACCTCGACGCCCACATGGTCGGCGACATGACGACGCCGCCCGTCGCGGGCGGCGACCTGCTCGCCGTGAGCGCGGGGCCGGGATGGTTCTCGACGGTCGACGCGCTCGTGGGAGTGGCGCACGATGCGGGCGCGCGGACGCTGGTCGTCACCGCGCAGCCCGACGGACCCGTGCCTGCCCGGGCCGACGTGGTCGTCCACCTGCCGGCCCAGACGATGGCCGACGATCGCGGCGGCGAGCCCAGCCTGCTCCCGATGGGGAGCCTCTACGAGGCCGCCCAGCTCGTGTTCTTCGACCTCGTCTCGATCATGCTCCGCGAGCAGACCGGCCAGGCGCCGGACGAGATGCGCGAGCGTCACACCAACCTGGAGTGAGGGCGCCATCGACGTCGGCGTGAATCTGTGCTTTGCGATCAAGCGGTGGCCGGAGCCCGAGGAGTGGGCGCGGATCGTCGCCGAGGAGCTGGGAGTGTCGAGCGTCCAGTTCACGATGGACCTGATCGACCCCTGGTGGCCCGAGAGCGACCGGGCCGCCATGGCAGCCCGGGTGCGCGAGGCGGCCGGCGGCCGCGGCATCGCGATCCACAGCGTGCAGATCGGCCTCGCCGGCTACACGTACAACGGCCTCCTGCACCCCGACGAGACGGCCCGGCGGCTCGGCGAGGAGTGGTGGCGGCGCTCGATCGACCTGGCCGCGGAGCTCGGCGCCCGCGCGGCCGGCGGCCCGATCGGTGCGC
>JBOHBE010000151.1:0-2267 GCA_050698235.1 Gaiellales bacterium | reverse complement strand
AGCGTGCACTGCGTCCACGCGCTCGCCGGGTTGTAGAAGTGGCTCACGCTCGTTGAGACCGCCGACCAGCACCAGTTCGGCTGGAGCTGCTGCTGCATGTCGAGGCCGAGGTCGTGCTGCCGCTCGGCGGTTCCGGTCGACCAGAGCGGCCGGCCGTCGATGGCGTAGACGACCGCGTTCCCGTCGTCCTGGAGCACGAGCCGGGCGCCCGGATGGCCGCCGGTGCGCGCATCCCAGACGATCGCGCCGCCGGGTCCGATCAAGGTGAGGTTGCCGTCGGCCTGCATCGCCGCCTGCGACACCGTCTGGCCGCTCGTGCCGGTCGCCCAGATGGCGGTCTGGCCGTCGTAGAGGACGAGGTTCCCGTCAGTCTGGAGGACGAGCTGGAACTGGCCCGAGGGCGAGTACAGCCGCTCCTTCGGCCCGAGCGCGTCGGGCGGCCACAGGACGCTGGTGCGGCCGGCGGTCGGCCAGATCGGCGTGCCGGTGATCCACCGGATCGCCCGCCGCTTGCCCATGATCGCGGCGTTTCCGTCGTCTCCCAGGACGAGCTTCGCGCCGGGCGTGTCCCCCGTCCCCGACGCCCACACCGTGCCCTGCGGCCCGTGCAGCACGAGGTTCCCGTCCTCCTGCATGACGGCGCTGGTCACGCTCTTCCCAGCCGTGCCCGACGTCCACACGGGGACGCCCTCGCGGGCCAGCACGAGGTCCCCGTCCATCTGGAGCGTGAGCGTGAGGGGGCGGGTCTTGGCGGTGAGAGACGCTCCCGGGAAGAGCGCCTCGGTCGCGCGGAGGCGGTCGCCCGTTGCGGCGGCCCATTCGGTCACCGTCCCGGATTGCCACACGACGCTCTGGTCGGCGCCGTACACGACGAGGCCGCCGTCGTCCTGCACGGCCAGGCGCGCTCCGCGGTGCCCGTTCGTCTTGGTCTCCCACACGACCTTCCGGCTGCCGACGAGCGCGAGGTTCCCGCCTGCCCGCATCTCGGCGTGCGTCGCGCCCTTGCCGGCGGTCCCGGACGACCACAGCTTCTCGGCGCCGGACTTGAGGAGCACGAGATCGCCGTCGGCCTGCATGACGAGGGTCACCGGGCGCGTGGGCGCGTGCAGCCGGCGGCCGGCGGCGAGGGTCTGCCCCGGACCCAGAACGTTGGTCATCGCGGGCACCGTCTCACGCCCCGGACGGGTGCGTCAACCCGATGCGGTTCAGTCGACGAGGTGGCGCAGGAAGCGGCCGGGAGCCTCGAGGAACTCCCGCCACGACCGGACGAGCTCCACCTTGTCGTACGACTCGACGCGGCGGATGCCCCAGCTGCCGACCTCGAGCAGCGTGGCGCCGGGCAGCGACATGAGAAGCGGCGAGTGGGTCGCGACGATGACCTGGCTTCCCTCGCCGCGCATCTGGTCGAGCAGCGACACCAGCCCCAGGCACGAGCTGAACGACAGCGCCGCCTCGGGCTCGTCCATGAGGTAGACGCCGACGTCGGTGAAGCGGAGCCCCAGCACCGCGAGGAACGACTCGCCGTGCGACCGCGCCTGGAGCGGCTCCTCGCCCCACGCGCTCGCGGGCGCGCCGGAGGTGTCGACTTCGGCGAGGTACCCGTGCATCAGCTCCGACCGGAGGAAGAAGCCCGCCGGCGAGGCCTGGCGGTGCGTCCGGGCCCGCAGGTGCCACCGAAGGGGCGAGTCCTCGTCGCTCGGCCCCGGCCCGGTCTTCTGAGCGAAGGGGTGGAGGAACCCACGCCGGGGATAGATCGCCGCCAGGGACTCGATCAGGGTGCTCTTGCCGCTGCCGTTCTCGCCGATCAGGAACGTGACTCCGTCCGGGATCTCGAGTCCGCGCTCGGCGACGAGCTGGGCGACGGCCGGGATCGTGAACGGCCACTCCTCCAGGTCGGGCGGCGGGTTGTCCCGCGGCGCCCAGTCGACCCGCTCGAGGTGGCGGACCGGCTCCGTCACATGTTCCGCCCCCGCCGAAGCCCTGCGCCGAACGCGCCCGTGTAGAGCCGCACCGGCACGAGCCGCAGCGCCTTCATCCCGAGCATCATCGGGAACGGGAAGACGACCTCGGCCTTCTCGCGCTCGATGCCGCGGCAGATCCTCCGCGCCGCGTCGGCGGGCTCGAGCATGAACGGCATCGGGAACGTGTTCTTGGCGGTCAGGTCTGTGCGGACGAAGCCGGGGCAGACGGTCTGGACCGTGATACCGAACGGGTGCAGGTCGATCCGCAGCGCCTCGAGCATGTTGATCTCGGCGGCCTTCGTGGCG
>JBOHBE010000150.1:0-1661 GCA_050698235.1 Gaiellales bacterium | reverse complement strand
CGTCTGGTCCGAGAGCGGGATCGACGTGCACCCGATGTCGGAGCCGGTGTCGATGATGTTCCACTGAGAGCCGTCCCATGACATGAGCACCTGGGCCGAGTCGTAGCAGTCGCCGACGCCCCCGTTGCACACGGACTGGTCAGGGATCGCGAGCACGAACGCGTAGTCGTTCTGGCAGCGCGTCACCTTCACCCTGACGATGGTGAGCTTGTCGGCCGTCCCGTCCATCTGCGCCTTGAGCACGGGCAGGAGGTCGCTCGCGGCGCACGGCGCGGCCGATCCGGTGTCGCCGGTCGATCCGCCCGTGGCCGTCGCGGTCTCGGTGACCGTTGTCGTCACCGTGACGCCGTTCGAGCCCGAGCCGCCGCTCCCGCCGCACGCGGTTGCGGCGGCAGCCGTGAGGAGCATCGCGATCGCAATCCGCACGGCGCGGAGTATCCGCCGCCCGGCGGTCAGACTTCGGCGAGCAGGCTGTGCTCTGCGCCCTCGACGAGCAGCTCGATGATCTCGTCCGGGGGGAGGCCCCGCCCGGTGGCGAGCAGGTCGTACGCGTCGAAGCTCGCGAAGATCCAGAAGATGTGGGCGGCCCGGGCCGCGGTGAGGCCGGGTCGCAGGAGCTTCTGCGCGCGGAGCCGGCGTGCGAGCGTGGCCATCCCGGCGGCGCGCCGCTCCTCCGCGTTTGCGATGGCGCGGCCGACGCCGTCGGGATCGAGCTTGGCCATCGAGCTCAGGACGCGGAAGACGTCGTGATGGGCCGCGTACATCCGCACACCGCCCTCCAGGCCGCCGCGCAGCGAGGCGCGCGGGTCGGGGTCGGCGACCGCTTCGACGATCCGCTCGTGGCCGGCGCCCTTCAGCAGGCGATCCGTGAGCGCGTCGAAGAGGCCGCTGCGCGACCCGAAGTCGAGGTAGATCGTCGATCGCGCGACGCCCGCGCGGGTGGCGATCTCGTCGACGCTGATCGGGTCGGAGGGCGCCTCGCGGAGGCGATCGTAGAGCGCGTCGAGGATCCGATCACGGGTCTGCTCGGCCGCCTGCGCGCGCAGGCGCTGCTGGTACGGGCGCTTGCTCATGCTGCTGAGATCCTACAGCTTTCATTTGACAGTCTGTCTTATGAACGACATACTGTCCGTTCAAAATCAGACTGTCCGATGAATCTGAGGTGATGAAGGTGAAATCAGAAGATGTCCCCGTCCTGATCGTGGGCGCCGGCCCTGCCGGCCTGATCGCAGCTGCCGCCCTGGCCCAGCACGGCGTCGAGTCGCTGGTGGTCGATCGCCGCGTGACCCGCTCGCGCCACCCGCGCGCGACGACGGTGACGACGCGGTCGATGGAGCTCGTCCGCTCGCTCGGGCTGGAGGAGGCCGTGCTCGCGGGCGGCGTCGAGGTCGACTGGCTCATGTGGCGGTGCGAGACGATGGCCCGGGCCGCCGACGGCGTGGGGGTCGAGGTCGGCCTGCCGACCCGCGCCCAGGCCGCCGTCATCAGCCCGACCGCGCCGGCGTGCGTGCCGCAGGACCACCTCGAGTGGGTGCTCCTGGCGCACCTCGGCGAGGGCGGGACCGCGCGGGTCGAGTACGCGACCGCGCTGGCCGGGCTCGAGCGCCGGCCCGACGGCGTCCGTGCCGTGCTGCGGACCGCGGGCGGCGACGAGCGCGAGG
>JBOHBE010000149.1:0-1614 GCA_050698235.1 Gaiellales bacterium | reverse complement strand
CGGTTCGGAGGCGGCGATCTCGTCACGACCGACGACGAGGCGATGTCGCCGTATCTGGAGCAGGTGCTCCCGACCTCGTTCGCCTTCTTCCGCATCTGCGGCGCGGCGCTCATGGAGCGCGGGAGCGGAACCATCATCCAGGTGACCGGCGGCTCCGCCCGCCGGGCCCTCCCCGGTCGAGCGCCGTGGGGCGCGGGCGCCGCCGGCCAGCGCGCGCTCTCGCAGGCGGCGGCGAACGAGCTCAAGCCGCACGGCGTCCACGCGGCGCTCCTGGTGTGCGACGGGACGTTCGGAGGCCCGGGAGACGACGCGGGCGGCGAGCGCATCGACACCCGCGAGCTTGCGAAGGCCGTCCAGTACCTGCACGAGCAGGGCCGCGGAGCATGGACGCACGAGCTCGTCGTGACGCCGGTCGGCGACCGCTGGACTCCCTAGAGCCGGGTAAAGACCCGAAGCTCGAATCGCGTCATACAGGTGTGGGGCACAGCACCCTGATCGAGTCCGCCACGGCTCCCGGCGCATCGCCGGCCCAGATCGAGGCCGTCTACCGGGCCCGGTATCCCGAGTTCCTGCGCGTCGCCCGCGCGATCCTCGGCGACGTCGAGGCCGCGCACGACGCGGTGCAGGAGGGCGTGGCGCGCGCGCTCAAGAGCCGAGCCGGCTTCCGGGGAACCGGGCCGCTCGATGCCTGGGTGTGGCGGGCGGTCGTGAACGCGGCGCGCACCGCCCGCCGCCCGACCCCGGCGCTTCACGACGTCTCCGGCCCGGTGACCGGGGCCGCCCCCGAGATGGACGAGCTCCGCACGGCCGTCGCCGCGCTTCCCGAGCGCCAGCGGCTGGCCGTGTTCCTGCGCCACTACGCCGACCTCGACTACGCGGCGATCGCCGAGACGCTCGAGATCGCGCCCGGCACCGTCGGGGCGACGCTCAGCGCCGCCTACGCATCGCTTCGCACCAGCCTGGAGGAGGCCGACCGATGACCGAGCCCGAGCCCCGCATCGCCGCGCTGATCGACGCCTACGCCCCGGCCACCGCGGGGACGCCCGACTGGCAGGACGTCGTCCGCCGAGCCTCGGCACCGGCGGGGCGACGGCTGGTCACGGCTCCGCGGATCCTGCTCATCGCGGCCGCGGTGGCGGTTCTCCTGGCCGGATCAGCCGCCGCCGGGGTCGGCCCAGGCCGCATCCTGCTGGGTCTCGTGCGCGACGACGAGCCGGCCCCGCCGACGGTGAAGCAGGCGCTTGCCCACACCTTCCGCTGGTCGCACGGAACCCACGTCATCCTGGCCGAGTCGCGGCTCGTGTCCCGCCAGACCGCGGTCACCCAATGGACGAACGACGGGCAGCCCGTCACGCAGGTCGTCGAGAACTGGATCGCACCGCTTCGCGACGGCGGGTACTGCTTCGGCCAGCACTTCGTGCCCGCCAAGGGTGCCGGAGAGGGCTACAGCTACTCGTGCGTCCACGGGCCGCTCGACCCAGGCGTGCGCCTGGTCCAGGAGTCGCCCAGCGGGTGGCGGCAGACATCCGGCGCGCCCGTGCACTGGGATCCGTGGCTCATCGACGGCACCGTCCCGGCCGCGACCGCGCGGGTCGTGCTCGTGCACCGCGACGG
>JBOHBE010000148.1:0-6751 GCA_050698235.1 Gaiellales bacterium | reverse complement strand
GTGGTGTTCGGCCCCTCAGGGGCCGGGGCTCACGCCGTCGAGGAGTGGGTCGACGTCTCGTCGGTCGAGCGCTGCGCGGAGGTGCTCGAGGCGGTCGCGCGCGAGTGGTGCGCCTGAGCTGACAAATCGGTGCCTGGCACCGTTTTTTCGCGGTGGAGGAGGGCGACGCACTCGATGTGCGGCGTGTGGGGGAACATGTCGACCGGGCGGGCGCGCTCCACCGTGTAGCCGCCGTCCACGAGGGTGCGGGCGTTCGGGGCCAGCGTCGTCGGGTTGCACGACACGTAGACGATCCGCTCGGGCGCCAGCTCGAGCAGCCGCTTCAGCGCCTTGGGCGTGAGGCCCGCCCGCGGCGGGTCGACGAAGACGACGTCGGGCCGGGGCGCGCGCTCGAGCAGCGGCGCGATGCTCTTGGCGACGTCACCCGCGATGAACTCGATGTTCGAGATGCCGTTTCGCTCGGCGTTCTCGCGGGCCCGGGCGACCGATTCCTCGGCGATCTCGATCCCGAACACCCGCCCGGCGCTCCGGGCGGCGAGCAGGCCGATCGCGCCGGCACCGCAGTAGAGGTCCCACGCGACGTCCGCATCCGAGAGCCCGGCGTACTCGATCGCGAGCTCGTACAGCCGCTCGCTCATGACGGTGTTGGTCTGCATGAACGCTCCGGCCGTGACGGCAAGCTGCAGCCCGCCGACGAGCTCCTCGTAGCGGTCGGCGCCGAAGAGCGGGACCGACTCGAGCCCGGCGGTCGCCTCGGCGACGCCCGGATTGACGGCGTGCGCGACGCCGACGACGCCCTCCGGCATGAGAGCCTCCAGCCGGTCGGGCTCGGGTACGGCGCCCGGCGCCGTGACGAGCATCGCGAGCAGCTGCCCGGTGTGCGCGCCCTCGCGGACGACGAGGTGGCGCAGGTAGCCCTCGCCGGTCCTCCCGTCGTAGACCGTGAGCCGGCCGTCGCGCGCCCACCGCTCGAACGCCCGCCGCACCTCGTTTCCGGCCGGCGACGCGATGTGGCACGTCTCCACGGGCACCAGCTCGTCCCACCGCCCGGCCCGGTGGAACCCGAGCGACGGCCCCTCAGGCCCGACCGACCACGAGTACTCGAGCTTGTTGCGGTAGCCGTACTGCTCGGCCGCGGGCACGATCGGCTCGAGCGCCACCTCGAGCCGGCCGAGGCGACGCAGCGCGTCGTCGACCTGGGCCGCCTTGTGGCGAACCTGCTCGGCGTAGTCGAGGTCCTGCCACGCGCAGCCGCCGCAGATGCCGAAGTGCGCGCAGCGCGCCTCCACCCGTCCGGGGCCGGGCTCCAGAAGCTCGATCGTGCGGGCCTCGGCATGCCGGCGCTTGAGCTTCGTGACGCGCGCCCGCACGCGGTCGCCGGGAAGCGCACGCGAGACGAAGACCACCAGCTCGCCGTGCCGGGCGACGCCGCGGCCGCCGTAGGCGAGGGCGTCCACGGTGAGATCGATCTCCTGACCGCGGTGGAGGGCGATGGCCATGGCTAGAGTGTAAGCCTGTGCCGATCGCCGTCCCGGAGTACCGCGAGCGCCTCGAGGAGATGACCGCAGAGGCGCTCGAGGAGTACTACGCCCACAGCGCCGGGCACAAGCGGACGTACGAGATCGCCGAGGTGTACGAGCGCCACGCCGATCTGAGCACGCTCGAGCAGGCCCAGGCGCTCGCCGACGAGGGCGCTCCCGTCGAGCTTCGCCGGTTCGCCGCCGAGGCCTACATCGGAAACGGCGTGAAGCACCTGAGCGAGGACATAGCCAACACCGAGGCCTCGCTCACCGTCGCGTTCGACGGCGAGGACGTGCCCTACCGCGAGGTGCGCCCGCGGCTCATGAACGAACCCGACCCGGCCCGCCGCCGCGACCTCCACGCCCGCCGGTGCGCCGTCACCGAGGAGCACCTGAACCCCATGTACGAGGAGGCCGTCGAAGTCGAGCGGGAGCTCACCGCCGACCTGGGGGCGGCGACGGTGCTCGCGCTCTACGAGACGTTCGACTACGACCCGCGCGGCGTCGACCGCGACACTGCCGCGTTCGCGGCCGAGACCGACGCGCTCTACCGCGAGCAGATCGACGCGGCCCTGCGCAGGCGGGTCGGCGTCGGGCTCGAGGATGCCTCCCTCCCCGACTTCACACGGCTGTGGCGAGCGCCGGAGTTCGACGCGGGCTTCGTCTCCGAGCGGGCCCTGCCGGCGCTTCGAGCGACGCTCTCGGGCCTGGGGGTCGACCTCGACTCGCAGCGGAACGTCGAGCTCGACATCGAGGCCCGTCCGGGCAAGCGCCCGCGCGCGTTCTGCGCGCCGATCCGCGTGCCCGGCCGCGTCGTCCTCGTCATCCTGCCGCAGGGCGGCCAGGACGACTACCAGGCCCTCTTCCACGAGGCCGGCCACACCGAGCACTTCGCGTTCGCCGACCCGGGGCTTCCGGCCGAGCAGCGGCTCCTCGGCGACAACGCCGTCACCGAGGGCTTCGCCTTCCTCTTCGAGCATCTGCTGTCGGATCCGGCGTGGCTCCACTCACAGCTGGACTTCGGGCCGGTCGAGGAGTACATCCGCTTCACCGCGCTCCAGAAGCTCTTCTTCGTGCGCCGCTACGCCGGCAAGCTGGCCTACGAGATCGAGCTCCACTCGGGGAAGGCGCTCGACACCCTCCCCGACCGCTACGCGGAGCGGCTCACGGCTGCGGTCGGCGTCGACTACCCGCGCGGCGACTATCTCGAGGACGTCGACGGCGGCTTCTACTGCACCTGCTACCTGCGCGCCTGGGCGTTCGAGGCGCAGCTGCGCGACCACCTGAAGAGCCGGTTCGGCTCGGACTGGTTCCGGCGCCGGGCGGCCGGCGATCTGCTGCGCGAGCTGTGGGGCCTCGGGCAGTCGATGCGGGCCGACGACCTGCTCCGCGAGCTGACCGGCGAGCCGATCCGGTTCGACGTCCTGGCCGACGAGGCCCGCGCCGCGCTCCGCTAGGTCGCCTTCCGCGGACAGAGCTGCGCCGAGTCGAGGTGCGCCGCGAACCGGTACAGGCGCGCCATGCGCCGGAAGTCGCGCACGCCCGGATCGCCGATGGCGACCTGGCGCCAGAGGCGCGTGCCGAGGTAGAGGGCGCTCCTCGTCCGCGTGTAGCGCGGCTCCGCGACCGCCACGACCAGGTTCCCGTAGATCGAGGTCGTGGCGCCGGCGTCGTCGAGCGCGGACGCCACGTCGAGCGGGTGCTTGGTCGAGGCGATGAGCCAGACCCGCTGCGGGTACTGGTGCTGCCCCAAGCGCCGGATCAGCCCACACCGGCTGGCGGCATCGACAGTCCTCCATGCTGCGAGCGGCGTGTCGTCGGGCGCGTCGAGCACGGCGTAGGCGCCGAGCAGGCGCGGATCCTCGAGAGGGCCGACGGCGCCCGCCGACGTCAGGAGGACGTCGTGCGGGCCGAACTCGCCCGCCAAGCCCAGGCTCGCGTCGCGGAGGTCGGCGTTGAAGTTCGAGAGGTCGTTCCGGCCCGAGACGAGAAGCGGCGTGAGCAGCGTCGCGAGCACCACGACCGCGACGATCCGCCGCCGTCCGGGCAGGCGGCCGAGCTCGAGCGCGAACCCGGAGAGCGCGATGGAGTACCCGGGCAGGAGGAACGACAGGTGGCGCTCGGGCGCGAAGTCCTCGGATGACGCCGTCAGGATCTGAAGCAGGAGCAGCGGCAGGACGAGCCACACCGTGGCGACGATCGCCGCCCGGCGGTCGCGGAACGCGAGCGAGACGACCCCGAGCACCACGGCCGCCCCCACGAGGAACCAGAACGCCGGGACGGACGACCCGGTGACGTGCGATGCGAGGTCGCTCCAGAACGATCGCCCCGTCAGGTCGACGACCGCCCCGCCGCTCCCGACGCCGTACTTGGACTGGAGCGGCGAATACAGGTGGCGGAGCCACAGGAACGCCCCGGCGCCGAGCACAAGCCCCGCACCGAGCGCCACGATCGCGCGCCGGTCGTGGCGCCTCCTGGTCACGATCTCGTATCCGCCGAGCCCGGCCAGGAGCACCAGCTCGGACGCGAGCGCGAAGAGACCGAACGGATGCGACGCGACCAGGAGCAGCGCAGCCAGGGCGTACGGCACGGCCCACCGGAGCCTCCCCGTCCGCAGGAGCACCAGCATCAGCCACAGGCTCCCGTACGCGCAGGCGATCATCGCCGTGTAGCCGCGCGCGAACTGGGCGAGGTGGATGGTGATCGGCGTGACGGCGGTGACGACTGCCACCGTGGCTCCGCCCGCCCGGCCCATGAGCTCACGCCCGCAGCCGTACGCCAGTCCGACGGCGAGGATGCCGAAGAGCGCCGACGGAAGCCGAAGGCCGAGGATGTCGTGCCGCCAGTCGAGCGAGGCGTGCACGATCAGGTAGTGGAGCGGCGGCCCGTGCCGGTCCCAGATCGCAACGTGCAGCACGTCGCCCGCGCTCGGCTGGCCCGCCACGTGCAGCGTCACGACCTCGTCGTGGTGCAGGGGCCGGAAGTCGAGCCCGAACCCGACGACGAGAATGGCGTAGCCCACGACGGCGACACCGCCCAAGAGCGCGGGCCATCGCTCGGCCACAAGAGCCCGCAGCTGGGCGCGCGTGAACATCGGCGCGGGATTATCGGTCAACGCGGGCGTCGGGGGCCACCGGTACCCTTGCGCGATGGCCGCCGACCCCCACGTGAGCGTGGTCGTTCCCGTGCTCGACGAGGAGGCCACGGTGGAGCCGCTCTTCCGCGGGATCGTCGCGTCGCTCGACGGCGCGGGCATCCCCGGGGAGGTGATCTTCGTCGACGATGGGTCAACCGATGCGACGTTCGAGCGCCTGTCGCGCCTGCATGACTCGGACCCGCGCCTGCGGGTGGTGTCGTTCGATCGCAACTACGGCCAGCACCCGGCGATGCACGCCGGCATCACCCGCGCCCGCGGCGAGATCGTGGTCACGATGGACGGCGACCTCCAGAACGCGCCGTCGGACATCCCCCACCTCGTCGCAGCCGTCGAGGCCGGGGCCGACGTCGCATCCGGCCGCCGCCTGGGCAGAGCCGACCCCACGCTCCGGCGGCTGCCGTCGGCCGCGATCAACCGCATGCTCGCCCGCCTGACGGGCGTCGACCTGGCGGACTTCGGCTGCGCGTTCAACGCCTACCGGCGCGACGCGCTCGACCCGGTGATGCACCGGATCGGCAGGCAGAAGTTCACAAAGGCCATCGTGTGCTCGACGGGCGTGACCGTCGTCGAGGTCGACCTCGAGCACCGTGCGCGCGAGGACCGGAGCCGCTACCGCCCGATCGCCCTCATCAAGATGGGCCTCCAGGTGATCACCGGTTTCTGGCCCGGGCTGTCGCAGCGGGTGGGGCTGCTTGTGGCAGTTGTCGGTATCCTTTCGGGCGTCGGTGTCGGGGTGTGGGGCCTGGTCGAGTGGATCCGGAACGGCAGCCCGCCCGGTCTGGCGCTCGTCGGAGCGGTTGTGCTGCTCCTGCTGGGCCTCCACGGCGCCCTGATGGCGATCGTCGGAGAGCAGCTCGGCAGGATCCAGCGCCTCGCCGAGGGCGGCCCTCCCTACCACGTCGAACGAGAGCTGTAGGAGTCAAATCTCGATGAAGCGAATCCTTGTCACCGGCGGCGCCGGGTTCATCTCCTCGAACATGATCCGCTACCTCCTCGACGAGACGGCGCACGAGGTCGTGACGATGGACGCGCTGACCTACGCCGGCAACCTGGCCAACCTGGCCGACGTGCTCGAGCACGAGCGCCTGCGCTTCATCCACGGCGACATCCGCGACCTGGCCGACGTGACCGCGGCCCTGGAAGGCGTCGACGTGATCGTGAACGCCGCGGCCGAGTCCCACGTCTCGAAGTCGATCGAGCAGGGCGGCGGCGAGTTCGTGACCACCAACGTCGTCGGCACCCAGGTCCTGCTCGACGCGATGCGCGAGCGGCCGATCGAGCGCTTCATCCTCATCTCCTCGTCAGAGGTGTACGGCACCGCAGAGTCCGACCCGATGAGCGAGGACCACCCGCTCAACCCGCGCTCGCCGTACGCGGGCACCAAGGCCGGCGGCGACCGGCTGGCGTTCTCGTACTGGTGCACCTACGACCTGCCGATCACGATCATCCGCCCGTTCAACAACTACGGGCCCTTCCAGCATCCCGAGAAGGTCATCCCGCGCTTCATCATCCAGGCGCTCACCGACCAGCCGCTCACGATCCACGGGAACGGCATCGCCAGCCGCGACTGGCTGCACGTCTTCGACACCGCCGAGGCGATCACCGCGGCGTGCGAGGCACCGCTCGACGCCATCGTCGGCGAGACGATCAACGTCGCCACCGGCGTCGACGAGTCGGTCGAGGAGATCGCCGACGCGATCCTCGAGATCCTCGGGAAGCCCGCCTCGCTGAAGCACCACATCACCGACCGGCCCGGTCAGGTCGACCGGCACATCGGCTCGACGGGCAAGGCGCTCGAGCTTCTCGGCTGGCGCTCGAGCATCCCGTTCTCCGACGGCCTCGAGCGCACCGTCCGCTGGTACCGCGACAATCCGGACTGGTGGCAGTCGGTCATGGCCACGGAGGAGACGGCCCAGCCCGTCGTGTGACCGAGGCTCCCACGCTCGTCGTGCTCGGTGGCGGGCCGGCGCAGCGCCACGCCATCGACGCCGCGCACGCGCTCGGCGTGCGCACGCTGGTCTGCGACTCCGAGCCCGGCCTCGGGGACGTCCCCGTGTCGAGCGAGGACGAGGAC
>JBOHBE010000147.1:0-1705 GCA_050698235.1 Gaiellales bacterium | reverse complement strand
GCCTCCGCCCGCGCCTGCATCTGCTCGGTCTTGTCCTGCGCGCGCTGAAGCGCGAGCCCGACGTCGGACATCTCCTCGCCCAGGCCCGTGGTCGCCTCACCGATCCGCACCTGCGCCTCGGCCGCGGAGTACTGGGCCTTGACGACCTCCTTCTGGGTGCGGAACGACTCGACCTTGGCCGACAGGCGCCGCTCCTGATCGATCAGGTTCTGCTGCTGCTGCTCGAGCGCGGTGATCTGGGTATCGAGGCCCTGGAGCTGGCCCTGGATCAGCGCCTTGCGCTCGAGGGCCGTGCGTGCGAGGTCCTCGCGGTTTCCGGCAATGGCCTGGCGGGCCTGCCCGTCGAGCTTGACGACGCTCTCCTCGAGCTTGGCCGTCTGGAGCTGAAGGCGCTTCTTGGCGGTGACGACGTCGGCCACCCCGCGCTTCACCTTCTGGAGCATCTCGAGCTGCTGCTGGTAGCTGTAATCCAGCGTCTGGCCGGGATCTTCGGCCTTGTCGAGCATCGTGTTTGCCTTGACCTTGAAGAGCGTCGTGAAGCGCGACATGAGACCGGCCATGAATCCCTCCTGGAGAGCGCGGAAAGCGGCGCTACCTTAGCTCATCGAGCTCGCGCAGCACCCTGGCCGCCTCGGCCCGGAGGCGGTCGCGCTCGGCCTCGTAGTCGGCCTCGGTGACCTTGCCGGTGCGCAGGTCCTGCTCGAGATCGCGCAGCGAGCCGTAGGCGGCATCGCGCGTCTCGGCGAGCGCCAGCCGGCGGCGGTCATCGTCCGACAGGCGCTGCTCGGGCCCCTCCTGCTCGGCCGAGACGAACGGCCACGCAACGAGCAGCACGGCCAGCGTGACCAGGACCGCCGCGGCGGCGACGGCTGCGGCGGCGGTCACGCGCCGCTTCGAGCCAGGAGCTCGCCGTAGCGGCGGGCGAGCTGGCGGGCCTCGCGCGGGTCCGGCCAGAGCGTGATCAGGGCGCCGAGCAGGAAGACGACCCCGGCCAGCCACACGAGACCGACCGCCGGGTTCACGAGCACCTTCACGCTGACTCCGCCGGACGAGTCGCGATCGACGCCCTGGAGGATCGAGTACAGATCGGTCCCCGACGGGATGCTGCCGCGGATGTCGACCTCATTTCCGATCTGGCCGGTGTCGTAGATCCGCTGGCCCGGCTCGAGGATTCCGTGCGGGCTCCCGCCGCGCGAGACGGCCAGGCGCACGTACTCGAACGTGTAGTTGGGGCCGGGACGCTGGAAGACGCCGGTGTTCCTCAGCGTGTAGCCGTCGACGACCATGGACTGGCCGATGCGGAGGTGCGACTCGCGCACGGTGGAGTAGGCGCTCGAGGCCGTGACGCCCACGACCAGGATCACAATCGAGAGGTGCACGACGTAGCCGCCGTAGCGGCGCCGGTTGCGGCTCACCAGGTCGACCAGCGCGCGCGGCACCGAGCCTCCGGCGAGCGCGCGCCGGGCCGCCGTGCCCCTGGCGAACTCGAGGCAGACCGTGACCGTGACGAAGATGCAGAGCGAGAGCGCCGTCAGCCCGGCGGTGCTCGATCCGAGCCCGAGGAGCCCCAGGAGCAGAGCGCCGGAGGCCGCCGAGATGACCGGCCAGCGGAAGGTGCGGATGAGGCTGTCGGGCGACGCCCGCCGCCACGCGATCAACGGCCCGATGCCGGTGAGCGCCAGGAGCGGCAGCCCGAAGATGACCA
>JBOHBE010000146.1:0-4314 GCA_050698235.1 Gaiellales bacterium | reverse complement strand
GGCCTTGTCCGGCAGGTTGCGGTCGGTGATGTAGCGGTGCGAGAGTTTTGCGGCGGCGATCAGGGCGCCGTCGGCGATATCGACGCCGTGGTGGACTTCGTAGCGTTCCTTCAAACCGCGCAGGATGGCGATGGTGTCTTCCACGCTGGGCTCGCCGACGAACACTTTCTGGAAGCGCCGCTCCAGCGCAGCGTCCTTCTCGATGTAGGTGCGGTACTCGTCGAGCGTGGTCGCGCCGACCGCGCGCAGCTCGCCGCGAGCGAGCACCGGCTTCAGCAGGTTGGCCGCGTCGACGGCGCCCTCCGCCTTGCCGGCACCGACGATCGTGTGGAGCTCGTCGATGAAGACGACGATCTGGCCGTCGGAGGCGCGGATCTCGGCCAGCACCGCCTTCAGCCGCTCCTCGAACTCGCCCCGGTACTTCGTGCCGGCGACGAGCGAGCCGACGTCGAGCGCCCACACCCGCTTTCCGGTCAGGCCCGCGGGGACGTCGCCCGAGGTGATCCGCTGGGCGAGGCCCTCGACGATCGCAGTCTTCCCGACACCGGGCTCGCCGATCAGGACGGGGTTGTTCTTCGTGCGCCTCGAGAGCACCTGGATGACCCGGCGCACCTCCTGGTCGCGGCCGATGACCGGGTCGAGCTTGCCGCGCTCGGCGGCGTCGGTCAGGTCGCGGCCGAATTTTGCGAGCGCCTCGTACGTGCCCTCGGCGTCGGGCGACGTCACGCGCTGGCCGCCGCGCACCTCCGCGACCGCCTTCAGGATCGCCGCCCGGTCGAGCTCCGCACCGGCCGCGAGAGCCAGGAGCAGGTGCTCGACGGCCACGTACTCGTCCTTCAGCGCCTCGGCCTCGGTGAAGGCCTCCTCGAGCGCCTGGCGGGTCGCGCGGCTCGCCGCCGGCTGCACGTTCGCCCCCTCCATGCGCGGCAGAGAGGCGAGCCGGGCCTCGACCGCGTCGCGGATCGCTGCGGGATGGAGCCCTGCCTTCTCGAGGATGCGCGCGGCGACGCTCGCCTCCTGCGTCAGGAGCGCGAGCAGCAGGTGGTCAGGGGTGAGCTCGGGGTTGCCACGTGTGACAGCGTCGCCCTGAGCCGATGCGAAGGCCTCCTGGGCCTTTACGGTGAGTTTCGTGAAGTCCATATCGCCGGGGGGGTCGGGGGTTGATAGCGAACGAGCTCGCGGCGGTAGCTGCGGTGGACGCGGGCCACCTCCGTCCGCATGTGCCGCGCGGCGGCGGCGAGCTGCCTCTGGAGATCCGCCACCTGGGCGTCGAGCCGGGCGACCGTGTCCTCGAGCTCGAGGACCCGCGTCGCCCCGGCCAGGTTCATGCCCAGCTCACCGGTGAGCCCGCTGATCTTGCGAAGGCGGGAGAGGTCGGCCTCGGAGTAGCGGCGAGTGCCGCCCGGCGTCCGCCGGGGCCGCACCAGCCCACGCGCCTCGTACACCCGCAGCGTCTGCTGGTGCAGGCCCGTCAGCTCGGCTGCGACCGAGATCGAGTACCGCGGGCGGGAGTCGGGGGCGAGGCTCGTCATCCGGCGCGCTCCTCGAAGAGCTTCTCACGCGGGTCGCCGTGGTCGGAGCGCTCGATCTCGCTGAGCTTCTCGAGCGCCTCGCGCTCCTGCTTCGAGAGTTTCCCCGGCACGGCGATGCGGACGCGGGCCAGCAGGTCGCCCATACCGCCGCCGTTCAGCTTCGGGGCGCCGCGGCCCTTCACCCTCAGGGTCTTGCCGTCGGTCGATCCGGCGGGCACCTTCACGCGCACCGTGCCGCCGTCCGGGGTCGGGAGCTCGACCTGACCGCCGAGCGCGGCCTCGGAGAACGTCACCGGCACGTCGAGCACCAGATCGTCGCCACGGCGATGGAAGAGCGGGCTGGGGGCCACGCGGGTGACGACGTACAGGTCGCCCGGCTCACCGCCGCGCGGGCCGGCCTCGCCCTTGCCGCGCACCTTGATCCGGGTGCCGTCGCGGACGCCCGCCGGGACGCGCACCTGGTAGGTCTTGGTCGAGCGCAGGCGGCCGGAGCCGTGGCAGGTCGGGCACGGGTCGTCGATGACCGTACCCGCGCCGCCGCAGCGCCCGCAGGGCTGGCTCATCGCGAAGAAGCCCTGGCTTTCGGACGTGACGCCGCGCCCCTTGCAGACGGGGCAGATCGTGGGTGACGTGCCGGGCGCGGCACCCGAGCCGCGGCAGGTCGTGCACGGGTTGGCCTTGTCGACCGGCACCTTGACGGTCGCGCCTCGGAGCGAGTCCGGGAACGAGATCTGCACCTGCACCTCGACATCGGCGCCCCGCTGGGCCTCGCGCCCGCCCCCCCGGCTGCCCCGGTTGAACAGGCCGCCGAAGATGTCACCGAGGTCGAAGCCGGCGCCCGGACCGGCGCCCGAGAAGTCGAAGCCCTGGAAGCCGCCGCCGCTGGGCCCCTGGCCGGGCCGGAACGTCTGGCCGAACGTGTCGTACTGCTTTCGCTTCTCGGGATCCGAGAGCACCTCGTACGCCTGGCCGATCCCCTTGAACCGCTCCTCCGCCGACGCATCCCCCGGGTTTCGGTCCGGGTGGTACTGCCGCGCCAGCTTGCGGTAGGCCTTCTTGATCTCGTCGGCGCTCGCGCCCTTCGGCACGCCCAGCGTCTCGTAGTGGGTCGCCACTACTTCTCCTCAGCCGGAGGGCCGCTCGAGACCACCACGCGGGCCGCGCGCACGACCCGGTCGCCCAGCCGGTAGCCGCGCTGCCAGACGGCGGCGACGGCCCCCTCAGGCTGGTCGGACGGCTGGGTCGAGAGCGCCTCGTGGACGTGGGGGTCGAACTCGTCGCCGGGCTCGCAGGCGATCTCCTCGAGGCCTCGGCGGGCGAGCAGGCCGGCGAGCTGCTGTTTCACGAACTGCACGCCCTCGGCGACCTTCGCCTCCTCGTGGTGCTCGGAGGCGTCGAGCGCCCGCTCGAGGTTGTCGAGCACGGGCAGGAGCTCGCTGACGAGCGACTCCGTGGCCCGCGACGCCTGCACCTCGGACTCGCGGGCGACCCGCTTTCGGTAGTTGTCGAAGTCGGCCGCGAGCCGGCGCAGGTCGTTCAGGTACTCCTCGGCGCGACGGTTGGCGTCGGCGAGATCGCGCTCGATGTCGGCGTCGGTCTGCGGCTCGCCGCCACCTGTGGGGTCAGACCCCTCGGCTGCACCTTCCGGTGCAACCTCGGGGTCAGACTCCGCTTCGTGGTGCCACTGCGTCACGAGCGGTCGCCGGTCTCGTCGACGACCTCGGCGTCCACGATCTCCTCGTCGCCGGCGTCGCCGCTCTCGGCGCCGTCGCCGTTGCCCGTGCCGGTGCCGGTGGTGGCCGACTGCTGGGCCTGCTGGTAGACCAGCTCGCCGAGCTTGAACGAGGCCTCGCGTAGCGCCTCGAGGCGCGAGCGGATCTCGCCGACGTCCGAGCTGTCGATGGCCTGCTTCACCGCGTCGATCTTGGTGCGGATCTCTGTCTTGGTCTCGTCGTCGAGCTTGGCCTCGTGCTCGGCCAGCGACTTCTCGGTCGAGTACGCAACCTGCTCGGCGCTGTTTCGCGCCTCGGCCAGCTCGCGAGCCTGGCGGTCGTCCTCGGCGTGCGACTCGGCGTCGCGCACCATCTGGTCGACCTCGTTGTCGGAGAGGCCCGACCCGCCCTGGATCTGGATCTTCTGCTCGTTGCCGGTGCCCATGTCCTTGGCGGACACGTGCATGATGCCGTTGGCGTCGATGTCGAAGGTGACCTCGATCTGCGGGACGCCACGCGGCGACGGCGCGATGCCCACCAGCTGGAACTTGCCCAGCGTCTTGTTGTAGGCGGCCATCTCGCGCTCGCCCTGGAGCACGTGGATCTCGACGGACGGCTGGCCGTCCTCTGCGGTCGAGAAGATCTCGGACTTCCGCGACGGGATCGTCGTGTTGCGCTCGATCAGCTTCGTGAACACGCCGCCCTTGGTCTCGATCCCGAGCGAGAGCGGAGTGACGTCGAGCAGCAGCACGTCCTTGACGTCGCCGGCCAGGACTCCCGCCTGGATCGCGGCGCCGATCGCCACCACCTCGTCCGGGTTGACGCCCTGGTGCGGGTCCTTGCCGGTCACCTCCTTGACCTTCCCCTGGACCGAGGGCATCCGGGTCATCCCGCCGACCAGCACGACATGGTCGATGTCCGGGGCGCCGGAGTCCGACAGCGCCTGCTTGAGCGGCGCGACGACGCGGTCGAGCAGGTCGGAGGTCAGCTCGTTGAGCTTTGCGCGGCTCAGCTTCATCTCGAGGTGCTTCGGGCCGCTCGCGTCGGCGGTGATGAACGGCAGGTTGATC
>JBOHBE010000145.1:0-3385 GCA_050698235.1 Gaiellales bacterium | reverse complement strand
ATGATCTTCGAGGTCATCGAGCCACCGACGAGCCTCGGTGAGCCTCTCCGGCGTCTCTGACCGCAGGCTTCGTCGGACGCGCTTCGACGACCGCCTGCTACGCGGGATCGAGCTTCGAGTCTCGCCGCTCGAGCGCCAGCGTCCGAAGACGCTCGGCCGCCTGCGGGGACTGCTGCTCAAGGGCCCAGACATCGCGCTTGAACAGCGCGATCAGGCGCATCGGCGACGTGGCGACGACCGACGCCGTCCGATGCCCCGACGCCACAACATGAAGTGGTGAACGCCCGGCCACGGCCGCGACGCTGATCAGCGCGCAGTCCGGTCGTCGCTCGGGAGGCACGACCACATCTCGAGATCCTCCCGCACGGCCTGCTTCACGTGGATCGAGCGGAGCACGCCCTGGTGGATGTAGCCGCACTTGGCCGCGACCCGCTTCGACGGCACGTTCTCGACGCTGATCAGGAGCTCGAGCCGCATCAGGCCACGGTCGAACCCCCAGTCGGTGAGAAGGCGGAGCGCCGCCGTCGCCACGCCCCGCCCGCGTGCGGCCGGAGCCACGACGTAGCCGAGCTCGGCCTGCCCCTCCTCCGCGTCGATCCCGAACGCCATCGCGCAGCCGACGAACCGGTCGGCGCCGTCGACGATCGCGAACGCCTCGCTCGTCCCGTCGCGCCGCCCGTGCTCGTAGCGCTCGAGCCAGGTGCGGGGGAAGTCCGGAGGCGCCGGGACAGGCAGCCGCGTGAACCGTTCGATGTCGGCGTCGGTGAGCATCGCCGCGAACCCGGGTAGGTGGCCTTCGTCGAACAGGGTCAGCCGGATCCCCATCGGGTTTCAGCCTACTGTGTCGCCAGCTGTCGAATTCGCCGCGCCCCGTTTGTCGTACGGGTGACCATCCCGAAAAGGAGGACGCGATGAAGTACATGGTTCTGATCTACCAGGGCACCACCCCGCTCCCCGGCACGACCGAGTGGGACGCGCTCTCGCAGGACGAGCAGGGCGCGGTCTACGCCGCCTACGGGGAGCTCAACGCGACGCCCGGCTTCACCCCCGGCGACGCCCAGATGCAGCACCCCGAGACGGCCACGACCGTCCAGGTGAAAGACGGCAAGACGCTCACGACCGACGGGCCGTTCGTCGAGATCAAGGAGGCCATCGGCGGGTACGGCTTCTATGAGGCGGACGATCTCGACGCCGCCATCGCGCTGGCCGCCAAGATCCCGGCCGCGAGCATGGGCGGCGCCGTCGAGGTGCGGCCGCTGGTGGAGCGGTAGGCCATTCTCGACCGGGTCTTCCGCGACGAGTGGGGGCGTGTCCTCGCTGCGCTCATCAGCTTCCTCGGCGACTTCGACCTCGCCGAGGAAGCTGCGCAGGAGGCCTTCGCCATCGCAGCCGAGCGGTGGCCGCGCGACGGCGTCCCCCAGAACCCGGGCGCCTGGCTCACGACCACGGCCCGAAACCGGGCGATCAACCGCATCAGGCGCGATCGCACGCTGATCCAGAAGACGCAGCTCCTCGAGGTACCGGAGGCGGTGGAGGACACGATGGACGATACGACGTTTCCGGACGAGCGGCTCGAGCTCATCTTCACGTGCTGCCATCCGGCCCTCGCGACGGAGGCCCAGGTGGCGCTGACGCTGCGGACGCTCGGCGGGCTCGAGACGGGCGAGATCGCCCGCGCCTTCCTCGTCCCCGAGCCGACGATGGCCCAGCGACTCGTCCGGGCCAAGCGCAAGATCGCGGCTGCCGGGATCCCGTTCCGTGTGCCGCCCGACGACGTGCTGCCCGACCGGCTGGCCGCCGTGCTGGCGGTCGTCTACCTGATCTTCAACGCGGGCTACAGCGGCCGCGGCGACCTGGCCGGCGAGGCGATCCGGCTCGGCCTTGCGCTGTCCGAGCTCATGCCCGACGAGCCCGAGGTGCACGGCCTCCTGGCGCTGATGCTGCTCCACGACGCCCGCCGGGAGGCGCGGTTCAGCGGAGACGAGGTCGTCCTGCTCGCCGACCAGGACACCAGCCTGTGGGATGCCGGCCAGATCGCGGCCGGCCGGACCTCGCTCGACCGGGCCCTCGCGCTGCGGGGCCGAGGGCCGTACGTCGTACAGGCGGCGATCGCGGCGCTTCACACCGAGGAGCCGCGCGACTGGCCGCAGATCGCGGCGCTCTACGGGGAGCTCTCTCGCCTCACGGGCTCAGCGGTCGTCGAGCTGAGCCGGGCGGTCGCGGTGGCCGAGGCCGAGGGGCCGGAGGCCGGTCTCCGGATCGTCGACGGCCTGGCGCTCGACGAGTACCACTACCTGCACGCCACCCGTGGAGAGCTGCTTCACCGGCTCGGCCAATCCGACGAGGCTCGGGCCGCGTACCAGCGGGCGCTCGAGCTCGTCCACGACGAGGCCGAGCGGCGCCTCTTGCAGCGAAGGTGGCGCGACATCGACGACACGGAGGTTCCACGATGACCGATCACGACCCGCTGGTGCTCATCAACGCATTCGAGGTGCCCGAAGGCCGAGACGACGATTTCATCGCGGGCTGGACCGCCGCCTGCGAGTTCCTGGACACGCAGGCGGGATACCTCGGGACGGCGCTTCACGAGTCCGTCGCACCAGGCTCTGCGTTCCGCTTCGTGAACGTGGCGCGGTGGCGGACGGCCGACGAGTTCGGGGCAGCCACATCGAGCGAGGAGTTCCGGGCCGCCGCGGCCGGCCTGGCCGCCTTCCAGTCGCATCCGGGCCTGTATCGCGTCGCGCGCACGTGAGGCCGGCGAGCCTCGGACTCGCGTTCGTCCTCGAGCTCGCCGCCCTGGCGGCGCTCGCGTACTGGGGCTGGGGCGTGACATGGGCGCTCGCGATCGCCGCGCCGGTGGCGTGGATCGCGCTGTGGGCGGTGTTCGGCTCACCGAAGGCGCGGGTGAAGCTCTCGCCCTCGTTGCACCTCGCGTTCGAGGTCGTCATGTTCGGCTCGGCCGCCGTCGCGCTGTGGGCGGCCGGGCAACCGGTGTGGGCGGTCGGCTTCGCGGCCGTCTTGGCCGTCAACCGGACGCTGACCGCAGCTCGATACGACTAGCGCCGGTTCGGCCGCCGCCGGGCGACGTGCAGCACGGCGCCCCAGTGGCGCCGCACGAGCCCGTCCGCCCGCGCCGCCAGCCGCTGCCGGATCTCGCCGTAGAGCCGCTCGCGCTGCCAGGGCTCCATGGCGATGTGGCCCGAGAACGTCTCGAGCAGGTCGATGTACCGGTCGGCGTCGTAGACGACCTCCCAGTCGTACTGCCCGACGTGCACCACGTCGAAGAGCCCGGTCGCCTCGATCTCGGCACGCTCGTCGGGGAGCTCGCCGGGCCGCGGCCAGAGCGCACCCTCGGGCATCCCCTCGCCGATCTCGTCGTAGACGT
>JBOHBE010000144.1:0-20502 GCA_050698235.1 Gaiellales bacterium | reverse complement strand
GCCCGCAACGCTCTGAACATCCTGGACGCCGCGGTGGGCGTGGCCGGCGACGGGCCGGTGACCGCCGAGCACGTGCGCGACGCCTCTCGCAAGGCGCCGCTCCTGTACGACAAGGGCGGCGACCAGCACTACGACGTCATCTCGGCGTTCATCAAGAGCATGCGCGGATCCGACACCGACGCGTCGATCTACTACCTGGCGGTCATGCTCGAGGGCGGCGAGGACCCGCGGTTCGTCGCGCGCCGGATGGTGGTGTTCGCGTCCGAGGACGTCGGGAACGCCGATCCGCGCGCGCTCGAGGTGGCGGTCGCCGCCGCCCGTGCAGTCGAGTTCGTCGGGATGCCGGAGTGCCGCATCAACCTGAGCCAGGCGGCCGCGTACCTGGCCCGCGCGCCGAAGTCGAACGCCTCGTACGTCGCGATCGCCTCGGCCATGCGTGACGTGCGCGAGCGCGGCAACCTGCGCCCGCCGCCGCACCTCCGCGACACCTCGTACGCGGGCGCGAAGCGCCTCGGCCACGGCGCCGGCTACGTGTACCCGCACGACCGCCCCGAAGAAGCCGCGAAGCAGCAGTACCTGCCCGACGAGCTGGCCGGGACGCGCTACTACCCGGAAGACTCCCCCGGAGCCTGAAACACCCCGGACGCCGGCGGAGGCATCACCCCGACCGGACGATGCGCGCGCGGCCCGGATCTGGCGTAAATCCCCGCATGCGGCGCAGGGCGCGTCCCTCCCACCCATGGCGATGGCTCATCGCGGCGTCAGCCCTCATCGTGGGGCTGATGCTCGGCGGCTGCGGTGGGAGCGGCGGCCTGCCCAGCTCGCTGCCGAGCTCGCTCCCGAGCTCGCTCGGAGGCTCCCTGCCCGGCACCAGGACAACCACCCTCCCCGGAACGGGCTCGACCGAGCCCGGCACCACCACAACCGAGCCAGGGACGACCACAACGGCGACCGAGACGACCACCGAGACCACCACGACCGAGACGACCACGACTGAGCCCGCAACGACCACGACACCGTCGCAGACCGAGACGCAGACGGTGACGCTCACTCCGACGTCGACGGCGACGCCGGCCTCGGAGAACGACACTCCGTGGGGCTGGATCGCGGTCGGTGCGCTCCTGGTGGCGCTGCTGGTGGCGGCCGTCGCCTGGGTGCTCGGCCGGCGCGGAGCCCCCGGGCGGGAGTGGCGGGCGACCGCGGCGCAGACGACGGCCGACGGAACCGCCTTCCACGACGCAGCGCTCGGTGAGCTCATCGCCGCGACGGCCACGAACCGTCCCGAGCGGTGGTCAGCCGTCGCGAGCCACGCCGACCGGGTTGCCGCATCGCTTCAACAGCTCGAGAGCACAGCGCCCGACGACGACGCCAGGCAGGCGGCTCGCGGCGCCCTTGAGGCCGCGGGATCCGCCCGCTCAGCCCTGGCCGTTGCGAGCGCATCGCCGGGCGGCCAGCCGCTTGACGCCGATGCAGAACGGACCCTGCGGCTCCGGCTCGACGAGCTCGCAGCCGCCCTCGGCCGCCTGCGGACGGCTGCCGGCCACGACTGACGTCGGGGCCGGCGCTACAAGATGCGGGCGCCGAACGCCGAGCAGGCCAGCTCGACCGCGAGGCTTGCGGTCTGGTTGTGCTCGTCCAGCACCGGGTTCACCTCGACCAGCTCGAGCGACGTGAGCATGCCGTGCTTGGCGACGAGCTCCATCGCGAGGTGCGCCTCGCGGTAGGTGATCCCGCCCCTGACGGGCGTCCCGACGCCCGGCGCCTGGTCGGGGTCGACCACGTCCATGTCGAACGAGATGTGCACGAACGGGGCGGTCGAGGTGATCTCGATCGCCTCCTCGACGACCCGGTGCATGCCGTACCGGTCGATGTCGTGCATGGTGAACACCTTGAGGCCGAGCTCCGACATCCGCCGCCTCTCGCCCTCGTCGACCGAGCGAACACCGATCAGGACGGTCGACTCCTCGGCGATCATCGGGAGCGGCCAGCTTTCGCTCCGGAAGCGGTCGTCGTCGGCCAGCCCGAGCGCGATCGCGAGGGGCATGCCGTGGACGTTGCCGGAGGGTGACGTCGTCGGCGTGTTGATGTCGCTGTGGGCGTCGAACCAGATCACGCCGCCCGCCGCGCCCTGGGCGCTCGCGAGACCACCCAGCGTGCCGATGGCGATCGCGTGGTCGCCGCCGATGACGAGCGGCACCCGCCCCGCGCGTGCGGCGGCTTCGACCTCGCCCGCCAGCTCCTCGCAGGTGTGCTTGATCGCGTCCCAGTACCGAGCCGACGGGTCTCCGACGTCGAGCGCCTCGACCATCCCGGCGCCGACGTTTCCGCGGTCGTCGAGCTCGTAGCCGAGCGCCCCGATCCGCTCGGCGAGCTGCGCGTAGCGGACAGCCGACGGGCCCATGTCGACACCGCGCCGTCCCGACCCCAGGTCGAGCGCAGCGCCGATGACGGCGATCGGAGCCTTCGGTTCGGGTGCGGCGGACACGAGCCGGGAGAGAGTAGATGATTGACTCCCAGTTCCCGCAATGTTCTGGGCGGCGAGAACCGAGCGTCGCAAGGACGCAGGGAGCGTCGATATTGGCAATATCGACGCGACCGAGGACGCCGCGAGGCGACGGTTCGCAGGCGCAGCCACCGAGCCCAGATCTCCACTAGACAGTCCGGACGTCCAGACGTGGGGGCACTGGGAGTCAATTATCTGCATGATTGCGCGATGCGCGACCGACCCGCCCCTTCCCGCGCCGCCGGCCTGCTCCTGCTCCTGACGCCCGTCATCTGGGGCGCGACGTTCCCCGCCGCCAAGGTGGCGCTCCGCGACCTCTCGCCGTGGACGTTCGTGGCGTGGAGCCGCGGGCTCGGCCTGCTGGCCATCGTCGTCGTTCTGACCATCTGGCGCCCGCCGCGCGTCGTGTGGACGCGCGGCCTCGTCCCCGCCGGGGCGCTCCTCGGCAGCCTGATGACCGCCGGCTATCTGCTCCAGACGGTCGGCATCAACCACACGAGCTCCACGAACGCGGCGTTCATCACGGTGCTCTACGTCGTCCTCGCCCCGGCCGGCGCCGCGCTGATCGGCCGGCACTCGCCCGACCGGGTCGACGTGGCGTGTCTCGCGCTCGCCCTGGTCGGCCTCGGCCTCCTGTCGATCCGCGGCGGCAGCCTCCGCACCGGAGATCTGCTGGTGCTTGCGGGGGCGGCAGCCTTCGCCGGCCACATCGTCGCCGTCGACGTCCTGGTCGACCGGTATGCCGCCGCACCCCTCGCGCTCGCCCAGATGGCGGCGTCGGCGGTGCTGACGGCGGCGATCGCAGTGCCGGCGGGGCCGCAGGCCGGCGAGGTGGCGTCGCTCTGGTGGATCTTCATCCTCACGGGCGTCCTCGGTTCGGGCATCGCGTTCTCGGTGCAGGTGATGGCGCAGCAGTGGATGAGCCCGGTGCGGGCATCGATCCTTCTCGCGTCGGAGGCGCTCGTGGCCGCGCTCGTCGCGGCGATCTGGCTGGACGAGCGGCTCTCGGCGCGGGCGTGGGTGGGCGCGGCGGTGGTTCTCGCGGCCATCGCGATCTCCGAGCTTCACCCCCGCCGAATGAGGACTCGGCTCGAGGGCTAAAGCCGTGGGCCCTATCGCCCGATAAGGGGACCTACCCCCGTTCTTCGACTTGCATTCTTCGCGCCTTCAGGAGGGCTCCGCATGATCGACCTGGCGAGCATCCGTAATGCCTCGTTCACGCTCACCCCTACGGGTTACAACCCCGAGGAGGTGGACCGGTTCCTCGCGGACCTCGCGGACCAGCTCGAGGCTCAGCCGATTTCCATCGAGGCGGCTCCCGCCGCCGCGCCGGCCGCCGCGCCTGCAACCGCACCGGCCCCGCGCCCGGAGGCCGATCTAGACGGCCTGACCAACGCCATCGACCGCACCGTCGGTGCGCTCGACGCCTTCGTCCAGAACGAGCTGGCCGCGGTTCGCGCCGCGTCCGACCTCGAGGTCGAAGAGATCCATCGCGAGCGCGAGCGCCTGCTCGAAGAGGCCGCCGACGCCGCCCGTGCCCACCTCGACGAGGCCAAGGCCCGCGCCGAGGACGTCGCAACGCAGGTGCGCGTGAACGCCGAGGAGGAGGCCGCGAAGATCGTCGCCGCCGCCGAGGAGAAGAAGAGCCAGGCCGACGAGATGGTCGCCGCGGCTGCACGCGTCCAGGCCCAGGTGCTCGGGTCGCTCGAATCCGCCCGCGCCACGCTTGGCCTTCCGTCCGACGCTGCCGGTGCCGCCGTACACGCGATCGACTCGAATGCCGCCGCCCAGCCGGAGCAGACCGCCGACCCTGAGGCCAAGAAGGTCCGGGACGCGACGGATGCCGCGGCTTGATGAACCACTCGAACCGCTCCGTCTGACCGCCGGCGGCGCGTCCGTCGATCTCGACACGCTCGCCGCCGGCGCACCCGTCGTCCTGGCCCTGCTCGAGTCCGAGCTGGAGCCGGGACCGCGGCTCGACATGCTCCGCGAGCTCGGCCGCCGTCTGCAAGGCTCCGGCGCCCAGCTCGTCGTCGTGACGGCGTCGGAGTCGGCCATCGCCCGGACGCTCGAAGCCGAGGCGCTGGCCCTGTGCATGACCGACCCGGCCGCCTTCGCCGCACTCGGCCTGGTCGAGCGCGGGATTGGCCGCGTCCGCCGCCGCGGTGGCGTGTTCGTCGTCGACGGCGCGGGCATCCTCCGTTTCGCCTACGTCGCCGAGCGCGACAACGACTGGGTGCCGTGCAAGTTCGTCCTCGGTCGCCTCCAGCGGCTGGGGATCGCCGCGGACGGGGCCGTAGCCGCACCGGCCCCCACCTCGCCCGAGCTGCCAGAGCCGCAGGCGCTGAGCGACGAGGAGGAGAGCGCCATCGAGATCCTCGCGGGCCGCGTCGGGGCGGAGATGGGGATGTCGGCCGAGGGTCTGAAGGATCTCGCCACCGCCGCGAAGTTCCGCGACCTCGGCATGACGACCGTTCCCGACGAGATCATCACAAAGCTCGGCCCGCTCACGGATGAGGAGTGGGCGATCGTCCACGGCCACCCGCAGCGCTCGGCCGAGATGCTCGGAGCGGGGCCGGCCTTCGACCGCGCCCGCGCCATCATCCGCGCGAACCACGAGCACCTGGACGGCACCGGATACCCGAACGGCCTCGCCGGAGCGGAGATCCCGACCGGATCGCGCATTCTCCTGGTCGTCGAGTCGTACGTGGCGATGACCGAGGACCGGCCGTACCGCAACAACCTCGGAGCCAACGCGGCCATCGAGCATCTCGAGCAGCATGCGGGCTCGGTCTATGACCCCGACGCCGTGTCGGCACTCGCCCGCGTGCTTCGGCACCGGCGCATGAGCGCGGCAGCCTGACGCGGCGGCATCCCTAGGATGCCGCGATGGGACTCGCACTCGGGCTGGCATCCAGCCTGGTCTGGGGTACCGCCGACTTCCTCGGCGGGGTCTACACACGCCGCCTGACGCTGGCCCCCGTCGCGGTCGGATCGCAGATCGCCGGCCTCGTCGCGCTGCTCATCGCTGCCGTCTTCATAGGCGACATCGAGGGCCGGGCCCTCGAGATCGGGCTCGCGGCGGGCGCCTGCGGGGCGGTCGGCCTTTCGGCCTTCTACCGCGCCCTCGCCACCGGCACGATCAGCATCGTCTCGCCGGTCAGCGCGTGCGGCGCCCTGGTGCCGGTCGGGCTGGCTCTGGCGATGGGCGAGCGACCCGGCGCGCTCGCGCTGGCGGGATCGGCGGCCGGCCTGGCCGGCGCGGTGCTCGCGTCGGTGCACGAGATCCGGGGCGATCACCCGGCGGCGCG
This sequence comes from Gaiellales bacterium, assembly GCA_050698235.1. Lineage (GTDB taxonomy): Bacteria > Actinomycetota > Thermoleophilia > Gaiellales > JAICJC01 > JAICJC01. Next base: position 14,688 of record JBOHBE010000144.1, on the reverse strand, counting down.
AAGCTCAATCGGGCTCGCGCTCGTGGCCGCGCTCGGCATCGGCGGTTTCCTGTGGTTCCTGGGCCGGGCGGCCGACGGCGGGCACACCCTGTCGGCGCTCCTCGGCGCCCGCCTCGGGTCGCTCGCCCTGCTCAGCATCGGCGTGGCGCTCACTCGCAGCTCGATCGCCGTCCCGCTGTCAGAGGTGCCCGCGATCGCGCTCATCGGGCTCCTCGACACGGCTGCCAACGGCCTCTTCGCCGTGGCCATCCAGCACGGCTACATCACCGTCGTGTCGGTGCTCGGCTCGGAGTACCCGGTCGTGACGGTCATGCTGGCCCACGTCTTCCTGGGCGAGCGCATCACGCGGCCGCAGAAGTTCGGCGTCGCGCTGGTCCTGGCCGGCGTGGGCATGGTGGCCGCCGCGTAGGAGCGGCGGAGATGGCGAGGGCCGGGATCGAACCAGCGACACCGCGATTTTCAGTCGCGTGCTCTACCAACTGAGCTACCTCGCCGCGGCCGGGATTCTATCGGCACGCAAAAGGAACGGCCTCCGGGACGGTGCTACCGCTCCTCGGAGGCCGCTCGACTACCTCGGATTCCAGCACACCCCGAGCGCCGGGTCAAGAAATTCGCCCGTGCCGGCTGGGCGAGAACTCCACACCGATGTCGTCGCCGGCCTCGGCGGCCGTCAGCTCGGCCGCGCTGCCGCGGTTCACGGCCACCGAGAGCAGGCCCGAAGAGTCGGCATACAGCACGAGCTCGCCGGCATCGACGTCGGTGAACGTCTCGGCGCAGCGCACGTAATACCGGTCGTCGGGGGTGACGACCTCGGCGAGCCGGCCCGGCTCGAAGAGGCCATCGAGCTCCGAGGCGAAGACGGCGAGCTGGATGTTCCCGAACCGGTCGGTGTGCTGCACCGCAGCCGTCAGGAGCGAGCCGTCGAGCACGTGGTCGATGCCGACCCGACGCACGAGGTCGGCCGGATCGAGCGCCGGGCCGACGTCCGCGAGCGCCATCCCGGCCGCCAGGCGGCCCGCCACCGGCGAGAACACGTCTCGCGCGTGGAACGTGCGCGAGACCGGGTGGAGCATCACGTCGGGGTTCGCGATCTCGTGGGCCTCGACGATCCCGTCGCACGCCTCGGCGGCCGGGATCAGAAGGCCGTTGTCGGGCCCGACGAAGAGGCGTCCGTCGCCGGTCTTGAGCGCGATCGCCCGGCGGCCGGACCCCACCCCCGGGTCGACGACGGCCAGATGGACGCCGACCGGCAGGTACGCGATCGCGCCGGCCAGGACGCGGGCGCCATGCCCGATCGCCTGCGCGCGGATCCCGTGCGTGACGTGCACGACCTGGGCCTCGGGGCAGCTCCTCAGGATGACGCCGTGACAGATCCCGACGAAGTCATCGTCGGTGCCGAAGTCGGAGAGGAACGTGACGACGGTCATCGCTTCACCGCCCGGAACGCGAGGATGCCCGGCGGGTCGCCGTGCAGCTCCTCGACGCAGTCGATGGCGAGGCCGGCCGCGGACACGTGGTTCAGGAGGTCGGCCAGCGGCACGTGCCTTGCGCCGGCCAGCCGCCGGATCCCGTCCCCGAACCCGGGCGCCTCGAAGTGGAGCGTCCGGTCCCAGTATCCGGGCGGGACGAGGATGCCGTCGTCAGTGGGGTGGGCGTACGGGCCGACGAAGCACGGGTGCGCGCCGGCGTACACGAACCGTCCGCCGTCCCCAAGGACACGGGCACACTCCCCGAAGACCGCATCCAGCCGGTCGACGTCGGTATGGGTGAACGTCGAGACGACGGCGTCGAAGGCGCCGTCGTCGAACGGCAGCGAGGCCGCGTCGGCCCGGAGCAGCGCCTCGGCGACCCGGCCGGCACGGGCGTCGGCCACGCGGAGCTGGTCGGTAGAGAGGTCGACGCCCGTGGGCGTCCACCCGGCGTCGTCGAGCGCGGCGATGAGCCGTCCGCCGCCGCAGCCGACATCGAGGCACCGGCCCGGTCCCGGGCCGAGCAGGCGCAGTGCCGCGGTGACGGCCTCCCCTGAGAAGCTCGCCACCGCCGGACGCTCCGACCAGGTGTCGTACCAGTCGGCCAGGCCGTCGTAGCGCGCCGGGCTCACGATGGCGGGACTCTACCGGCGGCCGCCAGGACAGCCGCGACCAACCCGGCGACGTCGTGCGGATCGGCCTCGGCCACCGGCTCGATCCCCGCCTCGCGCAGGCTTGCGCTTGTCACAGGCCCGATCGAGACGGCACGCAGGCTCGAGAGCTCTCGCCCTTCCATGGCCTCGACCAGGTTCGCCACGGTGGACGACGACGTGAACGTGACGAGGTCCGCTCCGAGCACGGCCTCCGGGTCGACCGGCTCCGGGACGGTCCGGTAGGTGTGGAGCACCGTCACGTCCGCGCCGCCGGCGGCGAGCCCGTCGGGCAGGACGTCGCGCGCCCCCTCAGCCGCTGCGACGAGGATGCGGCGGCCACGCACGTCGCCGAGCTCCTGAAGGAGCGCCTCGCCGACCGCGCGTTCGGGGACGACGTCGGGTACGAGCCCGCGGGCCGCCAGCACGTCGGCGGTCGCGCGGCCGATGGCGGCGACCGTGACGCCGGCGAGCGCCCGCACATCGGCCGGCAGGATCCGCTCGACGCCGTTGGCGCTCGTCAGAACGAGCATGTCGAAGCTCCCGATCTCCGGCGCCTCGAAGGGGAGCGGCTCGATCCGGATGGCGGGCGCCTCGGTGACCGCGGCTCCCAGCTCCTCGAGCCGGGCGCGGAGGCCGCTCGCCTGCGCCCGGGCACGCGTGACGACCACCCGCCGGCCGTGCAGCGGCCGATGCTCGAACCACGTCAGGTGGTCGCGCATGAGGGCGACGTCGCCGACCACCGTGATCGCAGGGGCGGGGAGCGACGCGGCAGCCTCGGCGATGCGCGCAAGGGGCGCGGTGACGGTGCGCTGGTCGGGCCGCGTGCCGTGCGAGATGACGGCCGCCGGCGTATCGGCGCGCATGCCGTGGGCGATCAGCCGGCGGGCGTTCTCCTCGAGCGCGCCGACGCCCATCAGGAAGACGAGCGTCCCGGGGGTGGCCGCCAGCGAGCCCCAGTCGATCGCGCTCTCGGGGCGGGTTGGGTCCTCGTGCCCGGTGACGAAGGTGACCTGTGCCGCAACGCCGCGCTGCGTCACCGGGATGCCGGCATACGCGGGGACGGCGTGCGCCGAGCTCACGCCGGGGACGACCTCGAAGGCGATCCCGGCCCCCTCGAGCGCCAGCGCCTCCTCGCCTCCGCGGCCGAAAACGAACGGGTCGCCGCCCTTCAGGCGAACGACGGTCTCGAGGCGGCCGCCGAGCTCGACGAGGAGCGCGTTCAGGCGCTCCTGGGTCATGGCGTGCTCGCCCGGGCGCTTGCCGGCGTAAACCCTGTCGGCGGTGTCGGGCGCGAGCTCGACGATGCGCGGGTCGGCGAGGCGGTCATAGACGATGGCGTCGCAGCGCTCGACGAGATCCCGCCCCCTGACGGTGATGAGCCCGGGGTCGCCCGGGCCGGCGCCCACGAGATAGACGGTCACGCGGCCGTCCAGTGCTGGAGCCGAAGCTCGCCGCCCTCGTGCCAGGCGTGCGCGGCCACGGCCGCGGTGCAGCCCCCGCCCAGCCGCCGTACGCACTGGCGCTCCGCCTCGACCGCGGCCCGGCTGGGGGCGTGGTCGAGCGCCGCGACGAGCGCCTCCTCACCGGCGCGCACCTGGACGGCGATCGCGCCCTGTCCGGCCTCGGGCACGAACTCGCGCGGGTCGAGCAGGAACGCGATCCGCGCGCCGAGCCCCAGCCGCTCGAGGCCCGCGGCGGCGAGCACGATCGCGTCGGCCTCGCCCGCGTCGAGCTTGGCGAGCCGGGTCTCGACGTTGCCGCGCAGGGGCACCACCCGGATGTCGGGGCGGAGCTCTGCGAGCAGCCCCGCCCGGCGTGCTGACGAGGTGCCGAGCCTCGCGCCGGAAGGGACGTCCGCGAGGGAGGCGTAGCCGCCGCAGACCGCGTCGCGCGGGTCGGCCCGCTCCAGGATCGCGCCGAGCACGAGCCCGTCGGGCATGTCGCCCGTCAGATCCTTTGCGCTGTGGACGGCCGCGTCCACATCACCTCGCAGGAGGGCGCGTTCGATATCGCGCGTGAAGACGCCCTGCCCGGATCCGATCGCCGAGAAGCTCCGGGCGGCGTCGCGGTCGCCCTCGGTCGAGATCGGCACGAGCTCCGCCTCCTCGAGGCGGTCGGCCACGATCCGGGCCTGCGCCGTCGCCAGGCGGCTGCGGCGCGTCCCGAGCCGGATCATTCGACCGCGGCCAACCCGAAGAGGTCGGTGACGGCCTCGGCGTAGTGCGCCGACCCATCCTCGGCCGCGAGCTGCTTCAGGCGGACGGTCGGGCGGTGAAGGAGCTTGTTCACGATCCCGCGGGTCAGGGCGTCGAGGCGCTCGCGCTCGGCGTCGGACAGGTCGCCCAGCCGTGCGCGCTCGAGCTCGGAGACCCTGATGCGCTCGGCGTGGGCGCGAAGCGACGTGATCGCGGGGACGACCTCGAGCGCCGCCATCCAATCGCGGAAGGTCGCGGATTGGGCGGCCACGATCTCGCGGGCGTGATCGGCCTCGCCGTGGCGAAGCGAGATCGTGCGGGCGACGACCGCCTCGAGGTCGTCGATCGTGTGCAGCGACGCTCCGTCGACCGCGGCAACGTCGGCGTGGATGTCGCGCGGCACGGCGAGATCGATCAGGACCCGGCGGCCGGGCGGCACGTCCGCGACCGTGATGAGGGGCTCCGGCGAGGCCGTCGAGGCGACGATGACGTCGGCGGCTGCGATCGCCGCCCTCAGGTCGGCGAAGTCGACGGCGCGGCCGCCGAACCGCGACGCCAGCGCGGCGGCCCGGTCGGGGTCGCGGTTGGCGACTGTGATCGACGAGACGCCGCGGGCGGACAGGTTTGCCGCGACGAGCTCGGCCACTCGGCCGGCGCCCACGACCAGCACGCGGGCGTCGGCCAGCCCGTCCCCCATGCGCTCGGCGGCGAGGTCGGCGGCGACGGAGGCCGGCGAGGCGCCGCCCTCTCCGATTGCCGTCTCGTGGCGCACACGCTTCCCGGCCTCGAGCGCCTGGTGGAAGAGCCGGTTGGTGACGGGGCCGGTCGCGTCCCACTCGTACGCCGACTCGTATGCCTCGCGGATCTGCGCGAGGATCTGCGCCTCGCCCGGCACCATCGAGTCGAGACCGCCGGCGACGCCGAACAGATGGCGGGCGGCGAGCTCGCCGCGGTGGACGTAGAGCATGGGCTCAAGCCGCTCGGATGCGTGGCCCGACAGGTGGCCGAGACCCTCGACGGCGGCCTGGCGCATCGCATCCGCATCGGCGCCGACCATGTAGAGCTCGCACCGGTTACAGGTCGAGAGGCCGACGGCCTCGGCGACCGCGGCAGAGGCCGTCAGGTGATGCAGAAGCTCCCGGCCGTGGTCGTGTGCCGCCAGCCGCTCGCGCACGGCGAGCGGGGCGCGCGTGTGGTTCGTGCCGACCAGGACCAGCTCGGCGGCGCTAGGCATCGGAGCCCCTCGACTCGAGCATCCCCGCCAGCTCTTCGAGCTGCCGTTCGAGGCGCCCGAGCTTGGCGTTCAAGATGACGACGTAGGCCAGCGTGACTACCCAGGCGATGCCGTAGACGGCCGCGACCGACCGGACGGCCGACTCGTCGATCATGCGGCCCCCCGCGCGAGCCGGCGCAGCTGGGCCATCCGCTCGTCGACCCGTTTGCCGCGCATCTCGACGAGGTACATCGAGACGGCGAGGCTCAGCATCGCGGCCAGCGCGACGAGGAAGGTGAGGAACATGCTCCCGTCCATGTTCACGCCGTTCGATCGGAAGACGATTGGGTGCAGGGCGTCCTGCGCGATGCGCACCGCCAGCACCGAGAGCGGGATCAGGCCGACGCCGAGCAGCGCGTAGACGGCCGAGTACCGCGCCCGCCGCTCGCCGGGCTCGACCGAGAAGCGCAGCATGAAGTACGCGCAGTAGAACAGGAAGATGATGAGGAAGGTGTTCAGCTCGCGGCTGCCCCAATCCCACCAGGTGCCCCACGAGATGTGCGCCCAGATCGACCCGGTGACGAGGGTGAGCGACCCGAAGATGACGCCGAGGTGCATCGGAACGTAGCTCTGGAGGTCGAGCTCCTCCCTCCCCGTCCACAGGTAGCGCGCGGCGTTCACGGCTCCCCAGGCGAAGAGCGTGTACGTGGTGAGCGCGATCGGGACGTGGAAGTAGAAGATCCGCTGCGAGTAGCCCTGGTCGACGTCGCTCGGGACGTAGAAGAAGATCAGCGCGACGGCCGCGGGCATGAGCAACGCGGCAACCAGCGTGGCGGCGGTTGCCCGGTCGAGGCGGGCTGTGTGTGCCATCAATCCTCCACGACGTACTCGAAGAGCGCCCACCCCAGAAGCGCAAAAACCGTATCATAGAGAGCCAGGAATCCCAGGCGCTCAAGGGTCTCCAAACCGCTTGTTTGCGGGGGAATCGTGTCAGTCGTCACACGCACGGCGGTGAGGACGAGCGGGATCGAGAACGGCAGGTAGAGGGCGGGCAGGAGCACCTCTCGGGCGCGCACCGACGACGCCAGGCCGGCCAGGAGCGAGCCCAGGCAGGCGATCCCGACGTCCGCCAGGAGCACGGCCGCGACCAGCACGGGGTACGACGGGCCCGCCTGCTCCTGAAGGAAGAAGAGCCAGAACGCGGGCAGCGCGAGCACCTGGACGGCGACCAGGAACATGAAGGTCGAGCACGTCCGCGCGAACCAGAAGAGCGCGCGGTCGACGGGAGCGGCGAGAAGGCCGTCCCACGTCCTCCCCTCGCGCTCGTGCGCGAACGCCCGCGAGAGGCCGACGAGGGCGGTGAACACGATCGCAACCCACAGCATCCCCGTCGCGGCGCGCGTCCCGCCCGCGAGCTCCGTGCCGCCGAGCCCGAACCGAAAGAGCACGAACGCCGCGCCGACGAAGACCGCCATCGACGGCACGACCTCCCGGCCACGCAGCTCGACGAGCACGTCCTTGCGGATGAGGGCCCTGACCGCGCGCCCGTTCATGCCGTCACGCGTCCGGCGTCCATCGCGACGACCCGGTTCTCGAGGCCCGCGAACCACTCGGGCTCGTGCGTCGCGGCGAGGATCGTCCGGCCCGGCTCAGCGAGGAAGCCGCGCAGCACGTCTCGGCCGTCCGCGTCGAGCCCGGCGGTCGGCTCGTCGAGCAGCACGATCGAGGGCCGGTGCAGGCCGATGCGCGCCAGGGCGAGCCGCTGGAGCATCCCGCGCGAGAGCTCGGCGGCCCGGTCGCCGCGGCGTCCGTCCAGGCCGACGCGGTCGAGCTCCTCGTCGACCCGGTCGTCGGGGACGTCGTAGAGCGCCGCGTAGAGCGCGAGGTTCTCGCGGGCCGTCAGGTCGGGGTAGGCGAGCGCGTCGTGGCCGGCGTAGCCCACGGAGCGGCGGACGTCCGGGGCGCCGGCCGGCAGGTCGCGACCCGCGACCGCCACGCGGCCGGAGCTCGGCCGAAGGACGGTGGCGAGGATCCGAAGGAGCGTCGTCTTGCCGGCGCCGTTGGGGCCGGTGATGAGCACGGTCTCGCCCTCGGCGACCGCGAGATCGACGCCCGCGAGCGCGTCACGCTCCCCGAACCTGCGTGCGAGGCCCTCGCAGACGATCGCCTCAGGCGAGGGCATCGGCCAGCACCCCGGCCAGGAACACCATCGCGATCACGCCGTTCATCTGGAGGAACGCCATGTCGACGCGCGACAGGTCGTCCTCCGAGACGATCGAGTTCTCGTACGCCAAGAGCGCGGCGACGACCGCCAGCCCCAGCCAGTAGAGCGGCCCGAGGCTGAGGTTGAGGCCGAGCCAGATGAGGAGGGCGACCGAGCCTCCGTGGGCGATCCGGGTGATGAGGAGGGCCGTCCCGACACCGAAGCGGCGCGGGATCGAGTGCAGGCCCTGGCGCCGGTCGATCTCGAGGTCCATCGTCGCGTAGATGATGTCGAAGCCGCCGATCCAGAGCGCGACGGCGCCGCCGAGCAGGAACGGCTGCCAGTCGACGGTGCCGGTCACCGCGATCCAGCCGCCGACCGGCGCCAGCCCGTCAACCGCCCCCAGGAACGGATGGCAGAGCCAGGTGAACCGCTTGAGGTACGGGTAGATGACGAAGCCCGCAACCGGGATCGGCCAGAGGACGTGCGTCACCGGCGGGAGCTGCCAGACGGCGACGAGGAACACGGCCAGCGACGCGGCGGCGAACGCCCCGACCTGGACCGGCGTCAAGAGCCCGGCCGGGAGCTCGCGGCGCGCGGTGCGCGGGTTTCTGGCGTCGATTCCCGCGTCGATCAGCCGGTTGAGCGCCATCGCCAGGCTGCGCGCGCCGACCATCGCCACGGTGATCCACGCGAGGAGCTGCGCGTCGGGCACCTGGCCGGCGGCGAGGATCGCACCGGCGTAGGCGTAGGGCAGGGCGAAGACGGTGTGCTCGAGCTTGACGAGCGAGACGAGCCGGCGGGCGTAGACGGGGGTCGCGGTCAATGCGCCGTCGGGAGGTCGAGCAGGAGCCGCAGGCCATGGTCGAGCGCGGGGGCGACCGCGTCGAAGAGCTCGGCGCACGCCCGCGGGCTGCCGGGGAAGTTGACGATGAGCGCCGAGCCGGCGATGCCGCTCGAGCCCCGCGAGAGCATGCCGTGTGGAGAGGCGGCGATCGAGACGGCGCGCATGTGCTCGTCAAGGCCCGGAGTGGGGCGCTCGACGACCCGGGCGGTGGCCTCCGGGGTGACGTCGCGCGGCGCGAATCCGGTGCCGCCCGTCGTGAGGACGAGGGTGGCCGTTCCGGCCAGCTCGCGCAGCGCCTCCTCGATGTCGCCTCGCTCGTCGGGGACGGTGCGCCGCGCGGCGACGTCGAAGCCGGCGCCGGCGAGGCGCTCGGACAGGAGGTCGCCGCTCAGATCCTCGCGGGTGCCTGCGACGACGCCGTCCGAGACGGTCAGGACGGCGGCTCTCACGTCTCCTCCCGGTGCCAATCCCCGCTCTTCCCGCCCGACTTCTCGATCAGCACGACCTGCTCGATCGACGAGTTCGGGTCGATCCCCTTCGTCATGTCGTAGACGGTGAGGGCGGCGGCCGCGACGGCGGTCAGCGCCTCCATCTCGACGCCCGTCTGCGCGGTGGTCTCGGCGGTGACGGTCACGGTGACGCCCTGGTCGTCGAGCACAGGGTCGACCTCGACCATCGTCAGCGGGAGCGGGTGGCACAGCGGCACGATGTCGGGCGTCCGCTTCGCGGCCATGATGCCGGCGACGCGCGCAACGGCGAGGACGTCGCCTTTGGGAAGCGTCCCGGCGGCGATCCGCTCGCGGACGTGCTCGGGCAGCGCGACGCGCCCGCGGGCGACAGCCCGGCGCCGGGTCGCGGGCTTCCCGCCCACGTCGATCATCCGGATCTCACCCATGCGCCGGGAAGTGTACGGGGTCACGCCGGGGACAGACCCCGAAGCATCGCGTTGACGCCGACGGCACACTCCCGTAACGAAACCAAGCTCTCGACGGCCGGGAGCGATCAACGACCGCGTCACGCGTCGGAGACGGCCGGCGTATGGGGACAGTCCCCGAACGGCCGCCGTTACGCGGGTGTGGCGAAGGCGTGACCTATGCGCCGAGGACCGGCTCGAGCGCGCGGGCGTACGCAGCGGCCGAGCGGCCCTCCGGGTCGCGGCGGGGGTTGCCGCAGCAGAGGCTCACGCCGACCACGCGGCCGGTCGCGGCGAGCGCCGCCATCTCGTCGACCAGATGCGGCAGGCGCCATCCGCCCGGTGCGGGGAAATCAACCCCGGGAGCGTCCTCCGGGTCGAGCACGTCGCCGTCGAGATGGACGTGGAGCGGCGCGTCGTCCGGCAGGCCGGCGAGGGCCGCCGCGACGTCGTCGGCGACCACCAGCCGCGAGCGGGCGATCGCGTCGCGCTCGCCTGGGTCGAGGTCGCGGGCTCCAACCAGGGCGGCCCGCTCCTCGGGAAGCGCCGGGTCGAGCTCCACCGCCGAGCGCAGCCCGTCGTGGCACCAGCCGAGCAGGGTCGCGAAGGGCATGCCGCCCAGGAACCCGCTCGGCGTCGTCTCGGGCGTGTTCAGGTCGCCGTGGGCGTCGAGCCACACGAGCGCCAGGTCGGGGTGCCTGCGACGGAGCCCGGCGGTGACCGCCGGCGCCAGCGTGCACTCGCCGAGGAGCGCGAGCGGGTCGGCCGCGCCGCGCACCGTGTCGGCAAGGTTCGGAAGCCCGGCCGCGAGCGCCTGCTCGGGCGGCGCCTCGAGGTCGAAGTCGACCCCCCACCACGTGTCCGCCCCGAGCACCGCCGCCATCGCGGCCGGCCCCTCCTCCATCCCCGGCCCGTGGAATCGGCTCGACCAGGGCGCCACGACGAGCTCGCGCCTCATCGCAGCGCCTCGCCCACCGGCACGCCGTCCACCTCGGCCAGGTCGTCGAGCTGGTCCTGGATCCAGCGGCTGATGTCGTGCTCGCGCACCTGGCTTCGGATGCCCTCGATCCGCTCATGCCGTTCGGCCTGGGGCATGACGAGGGCGTCGTGGATCGCGTCCGCCGTCGCCTGGATGTCGAACGGGTTCACGGTGAGCGCGAAGCGACCGAGCTCGACGTGGGCGCCGGTGTTCTCGCTCAGGATGAGGACTCCGTCGCGCTCGTTGATGAGCGGTGCCTCCTTGGCGATCAGGTTCATGCCGTCGAAGATCGCGTTCACGAGCAGGACGTCGTAGTGCTTGTAGGCGGCCACCGCCTCGGGGAAGTTGTCCGAGATCCGCAGGTCGATCGGCATCCAGTCGCCCGTGTAGTACCGGTCGTTCACGGCGCGGGCGGCGCGCTGGATCGCACCCACGTACTCGGCGTACTCCGGGATCTCCGGACGCGACGGGTCGAGCAGCGCGAGCATCGTCACCCGCCCCGCCCACTCCGGGTGATCGGCGAGGAAGAGGTCGAACGCCGAGAACCCCCGGACGACGTTCTTCGACGGGTCGGTGCGGTCGACGCGGAGGATCAGCTTCTCGGGCCGCGCGTCCAGCACCTTCGGCTCGGCCTCGGCCACCTCCGGCATCGCGCCGAGCCGCTCGAACTCGGCCGGGTCGACAGAGATCGGATAGGCGCGAACGCGGACGCGGCGGCCGTCGATCTCGGCCTCGCCGCCGCGCACGTCGACCTGGGCGTTCGGGACGAACCGCTCGCAGCACTGGAGGAATGACCGGACGTAGCGCGGCGTGTGCAGGCCGATGAGGTCGCACGCCAGCATCGACTCGTGGATGGCCGTGCGGACGTCGGTCGGGAGCACGCGCCAGTAGTCGGGCTGCGGCCACGGGACGTGGGTGAAGTGGTGGATGACCGCCCCGGGGACGCGTGCGCGCAGGAACCCGGGCACCATGAAGAGCTGGTAGTCATGCACCATGACGAGCGGTCGCGGCCCGGCGCCGGCCAGCTCGGCGGCAGCCGCGTCGGCGAAGCGCTCGTTGACCGGCACGTACCCGGCCTCCCAGGCCAGCCGGACGTTGCGGTCGACCGACGGCTCGAGCGCCAGGCTCCACAGGTAGTGGTGGATGAACCACAGGGTCGGGTTCGCGAAGACGTTGTAGTAGCGGTCGTACTCCTCGCGATCGTGCTGGACCAGCCGCAGCGTCAGGTTCTCGTCGCGATAGGCGCCCTCCTCGGCAACCGCGGCGTCGCCGTCCGTGAGGGCGCTCGCCACCCATGTGACCGGCCGCGTCGCCGTCAGTGCCGAGAGCGCCGTCACAAGTCCACCGCCGCCCCGCCTGGCGGTCACCTCGCCCTCGGGCGAGATCGAGAACCGGAGCGGCCCGCGGTTCGACACGATGAGGAGCTGCTGGTCGTTCATGCTCGGGGTCACGGGCCGCGCCTCAGTCCCCGGCCACCACCTCGAGCTCGACCGTCTCGCCGGCCATGCGGTGCATGAGCGCGAGCCAGTCGCGGAGCAGGCGCGGCATCAGAAAGCGCCGGCGGACGTGCTCCTTGGCTCTCCGGGTCATGTCCCGGGTCGAGCCTGGGTCAGCGAGGATGTCGAGCGTGCGCTGGGCGCACTGCTCGGGGGAGTCCACGAGGTAGCCGGTCTCGCCGTCGGTGATCTGGGCGACGATGCCGCCCACGCGCCCACCGATCGTCGGGCGGCTCTTCCACAGCGCCTCCGACACGGTCAGGCCGAATCCCTCGCGGATCGACTTCTGGATGCACACGGCCGCCTGCACCTGGAAGGCGTTCACCTCCACGGCGCCGACGTTGTTCAGGTTGGAGAACATGAAAATGTCCGGATCCTCGTTGCAGTAGTCCTGCGTCCGGTTCCAGTATTCCCAGCCCTCCGGGTCGTCATGCGCCATCGAGCCGACGAGCGCGAGCTGCATCCCGGGATGGACGCGCTTCACCTCGCGGTAGGCGTCGATCACCCCGAGCGGGTCCTTCCACGGATCGAACCGCGACACCTGGAGCATCAGCGGCCGGCTGACGTCGACGCCGAACTGGTCGACGATGTAGGCGGCGTCGTCCGGCGCGAGCGCCATGTTCTTGGGTGCGAGCGGGTCGATCGCGGGCGGCCAGATCACGGCCTCGCGGAGCGCGGTCCCACGCGGGACGTAGTCGTGCATGTGGAAGATGCAGGCGTCGTACAGCCCGAGCCGCGGGGCGAGAAAGTCGAGCACCTCGGGGTTGGGCGTGGACAGGTCGATGTGGCACCGCCACACCCATCGCGGCCGTGTGGTGTCGACGAACTCGGGGATCGCGATCGGCTGGGGGTCGTGCACCACGATGACGTCCCACTCGTCCGCGTCGGTGAGCGCGTCGGCGTTCATCTTGTTGTAGCCGTCGAAGACCGCGCGCTGGCCGTCGGTCAGCGTGCGCTCGTCGCCCTGGAGGGCGTTGTGGATCGTCTTCGTGACGTCGTAGAACTCCTCCTGGCCCTGGATGACGCGCCACTCGGCGTCGATCCCGGCGTCGATCATCAGCGGGATCAGCGTGTACTGGATCTCGGCCACTCCGCCCCCGAATGCGGTCGCCGAGAGGTGGAGCATCCGCTTGCCCTTCATGGGCTCGGCCAGGACTCTGATCTCCTCCGCAAGCGTTCGCCCGATCAGCGAGTTGTAATCGGCGAGAGCCTTGTGTCCGACGTTGACGCGCTGCATCGCTCGCGGAGGTTAGCCAACCACGTCCGGTGCAGACGAATCGGGTGTCAGGCGACCGGCTCGGCCGGCAGCACGAGCGCAAACCGGGTGAGTCCGTCGTCGGAGTCGACGACGATCGAGCCGCCCATGCGCTGCGCCAGCTCGTCGGCGATGGCGAGACCAAGCCCGCTGCCGGCCGCCGTCGTCTCGGGGCCGCGCGAGAACCGCTCGAACAGATGGTCGCGGACGCGGGGGTCGATGCCGGGGCCGTCGTCCGAGACCATGAGGCGCACGATCCCGTCCTCCGACTCGACCGCGACCCTGACGCTGGTGCCGGGCGGCGTGTGCCGCACGGCGTTGTCGAGAAGGGCGCGCCCGATCTGCTGCACCCGCTCCTCGTCGCCGATACCGCGCGAGGGGGGCGTCTGCGCGCGCGCCAGCACGATCCGGCTCCCGTGCCGCGCGCCGAGCCCGCGGAACTCCCGCACCAGCGTGCGCGCCGCTGCGGACATGTCGACCGGCTCGCGGGCGAGGCCGACGGCCCCGGAGTCGAGCCGGCTCAGGTCGAGCAGGTCGCCGGCCAGCTTCGTGAGGCGGCTCACCTGCTCGCGGGTCGACTGCACGAACTCGGCGCGCGTCTCTGGGTCGAGGTCCTCCTCGGCCAGGAGCTCGAGGAACCCGCCAAGCGAGAAGAGCGGCGTTCGCAGCTCGTGCGACGCGTTGGCGATGAAGTCCTTGCGGGCGCGGTCCACCTGCGCCAGCCGGGCCTGCATGAGGTCGAACGAGCGCGCCACCTGGCCGAGCTCGTCGGGCGACTGGTCGCCGATGGGCTGGTCGAACGTGCCCGCTGCGATGCGGCTCGCCGCCTCCTTCAGGCGCTCGAGCCGGATCGAGATCGCGAGTGCGGCACCCCATCCGACGATGACGGCAACCACGACCGCGACGAGCGTCGCGAGCAGGATCTGGCGCTGGACGAGCGAGGCGGCCGAGTTGACGTCGCTCAGACCGGACGTGAGAAAGAGCACGCCGCCCGACACCTTGAACGCGACCACGACGCCGCCGCTCGGCGTCCGGCCGCGGGCGACCCCCGAGCGGAGGGCCGCCTTGGCGACCGGGTCCCCCCGCAGGAGGAGCGGCGGTGCGAGCTCGAGCGGCTCGAGCTCGCCGTCGACCAGGCGGTATCCGGTGACCGTGGCGTTCGCGAGTCGCTGCGTGCGCACGAGCGGGCGGCGCAGATGCTTTCCGGACTGCATCGCGTTCTGGAGCCCGGTCGCCTGCTGCTGGAGCTGCGCGACGCGCTCCAGCCGATCGAGGCGGTCGTTCACGAGATCGTCGCGGAGGCTCGGGACGACGTACAGGAAGAGCACGCCCATCGCGGTGGCGACGACCGCGCCGAACATCAGGATCAGCCGGAACCGCAGCGAGCGAAGAGACGGCACGCTGATGCCTAGGTCATCGTGTCGCGGAACCGGTAACCGACGCCGCGCACGGTGAAGATGTATGC
>JBOHBE010000143.1:0-8329 GCA_050698235.1 Gaiellales bacterium | reverse complement strand
CGATGCGTCCCTCGCGCAGCGCGGCCGCGGCTGCGGCGACCACGTCGCGCGCGCCGCCGGTCGGAGCCTCACCGCCGCCCGGGGGGAGCAGCGAGGCCGACGGCCCGCACGTCGGGCACGCGTTCGGCTGTGCGTGGAAGCGGCGGTTCGCCGGATCGTCGTATTCGGCCCGGCAGGGGCCGCACATGCGAAAGCCGGCCATCGTCGTGAACGGCCGGTCATAGGGGATGCCCTTCACGATCGTGAACCGCGGGCCGCAGTTCGTGCAGTTGATGAACGGGTAGCGGTACCTGCGGTCGTGCGGGTCGAACAGCTCGCGGAGGCAGTCGTCGCAGGTCGCGGTGTCGGGCGTGACCTGCGCGTCAGGCGCGCCGCCGTCGCGGCTCTCGACGATCTGGAAGGTCGAGTGGCCGATCGGCTCGCGGTCCTCGGCGACAACTCGCTCGATCGACGCGAGCGGCGGGGCGTCCGGCCCGAGCCGGGCGAGGAACCGCTCGACGGCCGTGTCGCTGCCCTCGACCTCGAGGAGCACGCCGCGCGGATCGTTCAGGACAAAGCCCGTCAGCCCCAGCTCGCCCGCCAGCCGGTAGACGTAGGGGCGGAAGCCGACGCCCTGCACCACGCCCTCCACCCGCACATGGGACCGCCGGCGGGTCGCCTCGGTCACGGCACCGCCCCTGCAGGCGACCCGACGAGCCCGCGCAGCACGTGGTACGCGCTCGCCTGGGCTTCCTGTATGCGGGGGATGTGCTCGGAGGAGGTGACGACGACGTGGTCGGCGAGCGCCTCAGACGCCACCCGCCCGCCGTCGTACCCGACCATCGCGATCGTGACGAGCCCGCGGCGGCGCGCCTCGACGAGCGCCGCGACGACGTTCGCCGAGTTGCCCGACGTCGAGAGGGCGAGCAGCACGTCGCCCTCGAGGCCATAGGCGATCACCTGCCGCGCGAACATCGCCTCGGTGCCGATGTCGTTCGCGATCGCGGTCAGGATCGCCGAGTCCTCGGTCAGGTCGATCGCCGGGTACGCCCGCTCCGCCCCGTCGGAGCGGCGGAAGTCGGCGACCACGTCCATCGCGTCGGTGGCCGAGCCGCCGTTGCCGAAGGCCAGGAGCTTGCCGCCCTGCGCGAAGCTCGCCCGCAGGGCCTCGGCGGCCTCGAGCAGCGCATCACGATTGTCGGTCAGCGTCTGCGAACGGAGCGCGCCGACCTCGGCAGCCTTCATCAGCGCCGATCGCCGGACGTCGTCGACGACGGGCTCGAGATCGTCCTCGTGCTCGGCAAGGAACGGGTACAGGAAGCTCGACGCCCCGGCGTCGTGCGTGCGGCGGGCGTCACGGCCCTCGAGCAGCCCGCGGTGGTCGAAGAAGACGTGCACGAGCTCCCACAGCACGTGGTAGAGCGTCTCGACGAGCTCCTGGCGGATGTACGGGTCCGACGTCGGCGGCTCGAACACCCAGTCGGCGTCGCACGGGCAGAACGCGATCGTGAGGCAGCCCCTGGTGCGGGCGACGGACAGCGCGCGGGCCGCCTCGCCCTGGTCCTCGTCGACGCCGAACGCGATCGCGATGTCGTCCGGGCGCGCGAGCAGGTCGACCTGCCGGGCGAGGTCGCCTCCCTCGCCCGCGAGGCCGATGGCGGGCAGCGCCCGCTTGCCGACGATCACGGGATGGACGAACTCGACCGCCACGTGGCGGGCGTCCGAGCGCGCCGACGGCGACATGCCGAACGCGATCAGCCGGCCGCCGCGGGCGAAGCGCTCGGCGGTCAGATGGCAGAGCCGCGCGAGCCGCTCCGACTCGGCGGCGAAGAACGCGCTGTTCGCCTCGGAGCGGTGCTCGAGAAGCTCATCCAGCCGCGCGGCGGAGCCACCGGAGAGGGCGGGCTTCACGCAAGCGCCTCCTCCCGCGCCGCCACCGCCGACAGCCAATCGCGCCACGCATCGATCCCGTCGCCGGTTCGCGCGCTCACGAGGATCCGCTCGACGTCGGGATGCACGTGGTCGAGGTTGTAGAGGAACCGGTCGAGGTCGTAGTCGAGATGCGGCAGGAGGTCGATCTTGTTGACCAGCACCAGATCGCACGTGCGGAACATCAGCGGGTACTTGAGCGGCTTGTCTTCGCCCTCGGTGACCGAGGCCACCATGACGCGGCGATCCTCGCCGACGCGGAACTCGGCCGGGCAGACGAGGTTGCCGACGTTCTCGATGACGAGCAGGTCGATCTCGTCGAGGGGCAGCGCACCCAGGGCGGAGCGCACCATGTTCGCGTCGAGGTGGCACTCGCCGCCGAAGCCCGGATCCGTGTTGAGCTGGGTCACGGGCACGTGCAGGCTCGCGAGCCGGTCGGCATCCATCGAGCCCTGCACGTCACCCTCCAGCACGCCGACGCGCACGCCCGGAACGCTCGCGACGACCCGCTCGAGGAGCGTCGTCTTGCCGGCGCCGGGCGCGCTCATGAAGTTCACGACCGTGACGCCCGCCCGGTCGAAGTCGGCTCGGTTGGCCCGCGCGATCGTGTTGTTGGCGTCGAGCGCCTCCTCGACGACCTTCACCTTTGTGCGATGCATGCGGCCTCCTCGACCTCGATGGACTCCACCTCGAACTCGTTGCCGCTCGCCACGCCGACATCGCTGCCGCCGCACGTCGGGCAGCGGAACGCCGGGATCTCGATCGGCCACTCGAGCGCGCACGGGTGGCACCTGAGGCGCGCCTCGACGATCTCCTGCTCGAGCCGGGCCCCCTCGCACACCGTGTCGCGCGCGACGAAGTCGAAGTAGAACGCCAGGGTATCCGGGACGACCTGCCGCAGGCGACCCACCCGCAGGCTGACGACGGTGACTGGGCGCCCCTCGGCGTGCTTCACGACCGTGTTCACGATCGCGCTGCTCAGGGACAGCTCGTGCATCGGGTCAACCCGCCTCCTGCACGGGCACGCCGACGCGGAGCTCCTCGACCGTCTCGACGACGAGCTCGATCGCACGCTCCACCGCCGCCTCCACCTGCTCCGAGAGGCCGAACCCGAGGTCGGAGACGTCCTCGGGCTCGCAGGCGATCACGAGCACGCGGCCGGGCCACGCGCCGATCGACTTGATGAACCGCAGCATGGTCTGCGGGTCCATCCCGTGGGGATTGATGGTCTGGCCGTCCTCGATCTGGCCGTCGACGGACTGCTCGTCGGGCTCCATGACGTACAGCGTGCCCGGGGTGCCGCCCTGGCGGCTGACGTCGAGGATGACGAGCGCGTCGTAGCCCCGCATGACCTCGTAGGCGAGGTCGAGCCCGCCGGTGCCGGCGTCCATGACGGCCACGCCCGGCGGCATGTCGCGCTCGGCAAGCCGCCGCGCCACCTCGCCGCCGAAGCCGTCGTCGCGCAGCCAGGCGTTGCCCACGCCGGCCACGAGGATCCGGGTCTCGCGCTCGGAGCTCATGGCTCGATCACCTCCACCTCGGGTGCGAAGAAGAACAGGAACCGGTTGGTCTCGCGCATCAGCTCCTGGCCGGGATCGTCGTCGATCGTGACGCCCAGATGCGTCTTGCCGTCGTAGTCGACGAAGATGCGCTCGATCGTGGCCGTGCGGCCGTCGAGCAGGCGCGCGTGCAGGTCGGCGTCGGGGCCGGGCCGGAGCCTGACGCGCCCACCCCGGCGGAACGTGACGCCGTCGACCGCGGCCCTTTGCTCTCCGGCGCTGGGATCGGCAAGGCCCGGGGGCGGCTCGGGCGGAGCGACGGTGACCGGGTCGCGCAGCGTCATCCGCCCGTGGAGCGCGTAGATGTCGTCAGCGGTCGCGGCCGCGGCGCGGGCCACCATGTCGCGCACCGCGGGATCGGCGCGCTCGATCTCGTCGCGCTCGGCATCGCTCAGCGTCTTCACGTGCAGGAGCAGCGCCTCCTCGATCTCGGTGGAGTCGAAGAGGCCGCCCCGGCTCTCGGGCGCGATCTGCGGGTGGTCAGGAAGGACGATCGCCGCACCGAGGACGACGTCGTCGGCCGCCGTCGCGAGCACCGGGAACGTGTTGACGCTGGCGCAGGGCCGCTCGAGCGGCGAGATGAACCGCCCGCCGGCGACCCGCAGCACGGGATGGGTCGAGAGCAGCGACCGCGCGAGGGCTCCGGCCCGGTCGAGCCCCTCGGCGCACACGGTGCGGTTCTCGACCCGCAGGGCGACCTCGAACATCCCGTCGCCCAGCGCCTCTGCGGAGAGGCGCAGAGAGACGACAAGCGGGCCGGCGGCCCCCTCGCCGCGCACCTCGGCCTGGTGCTCCGCGGGCTCGCGGGCCAGATCGGCGGCGGAGGCCTGAGGGAGGGCGACCCGCTGGGCCGACCCCTCGTGGCGCTCACCGGCGGCGGCGAGGAAGCGGACCTCGGCGTCGAGGACGGCCTCGGCCGATGCCGCAAGGACGCACCGCAGCTCGAGGTGGTCGAACGTGGTCGCGGCGCCGGACGCGTAGACGGGCGGGTAGACGATGCCGAACGGCGTCGGGGTCGCGTTCTTGGTCGCCCCGGGCGTGTAGGGGTAGAGCGCGTAGCCCTCCCAGAGGAGCGAGTCGATCACCTGCTCGAGAGCGTCAGGCACCGGGCTCCTCGCCGAGCAGGTCCGCGACGGTGGCGTCGAATGTCGCATGCGCGCGGTCGACGCGCCGCCGCTCGAGGGCTTCGAGCGTCTGCGACCGAAGCGCCACCCACGCGGTGTTCGGGTAGTAGTGCTCGATGGTCTCGTTCCACACCGAGACCGGCATCCGGAACCCGACCGAGCGCGACCACGGAATCAGGACCATCTGGAGGCCGCCCTCGTCGTTGGGGTAGTAGACGACGCCGTTGAAGTGCATCGCGAGCGGTGCCTCGCCGTCCGTGAGCGAGTGCAGGTACTTGGCCGCGGCGAGCTCGAGGTCGTAGTTGCAGGCGATCGGCACCGCCACGGTGGTCGAGCCTGTGAACGCCGGGACGACGACGTCGAGCTGGGCCCAGACGAGGCTCCGAGTCGTCACGGACCAGCGTTCCGGGGGCCCGAACAGGCCGACCAGGCGCTCGCGGGTCGCCGCGTCGTACGCGCGCCGGGCCGGCTCGATCATCACCTGGATCGTGAGCGCGATCATGTACACCTGGCGCCCCGTCGGCTCGGACACCTGCACGTCGAGCATGAGCACCGGCGTCGCCGCATGCCGCACGCTCCGGGCTCCCAGCACGGCGAACTCGGGCTCGGGTGCGTCGGGCGAAGGCTCCGGAGTCACGCCGGCGGGCTGCGTGCTCACGCGCGCACCGCCTCGGCGTGGAGGCCGTCGAAGAACGCCGTCACCGCCTCCTGCACCTTCGCTCCGCCGGAGAGCCCCTCCCAGTGGGCCTTGATCGTGCCGGTAAGGGCATAGCAGCGGTCGATCGGCGCGATGGCGTATGCCGGCGGGTCGGACATGCGGTTCACGATCAGCCCCTCGATGTCGGGTTCGAGGCCCTCGAGCACCGGGTTCAGCTCCACCATCCGGCTCCAGGATGCGAAGTGGAGCTCGCTCTCGGTCGCGCCCGCCGGGCTCGGGTAGAGAGCGACGACGCATCCGGCCGTCGTCGAGTCCATGAAGAAGGCGAGCCCGATCGGGATCTGGAAGCTCGCCCATACGTCGTCGGGCAGCTGGACGTCGGGCAGCCACTCCGTGCGGTTCCCGGTCGGGCGGTACTCCGGGTCGCCCGACCGCAGCGCCCAGCAGCTCTCGCAGACGCACTCGATCCTGCGCTCGACCAGGTGCAGCAGGTGGCGGTGGTCGCCGGGGATGCTCGTGCGGCACAGGTCGCACCATTCGGCGGCGGCGGCATCGGCATCCGCCGGAGCGGGCGGCCGGACAAGGCCGCGCAGGCCCGTGACAACCTGCGCACGGCGCCGCGCCGCCACCGCCTCGGCGACCAACCGGCGCCCCGATGCCGGCTTCCCACCACCCGGGGCTCCGGAGCTGGCGCCGTTCTCGGTCACGTCGCCACGGCCACCTTCACGCTGCCGTCCTCACGCAGCAGCGGTACTGGCTCGAGCTGGAGGCGCTCGTCGTCCATCGAGCGGCCCGCGCGCGGCAGGAAGAACGTCCTCGCGCACTCCGGGCAGCGGAGCACACCCTCCTGGAGCTCGCCGCCGTGGATCGCACCGCCGCACGCGGCACAGGTGTCCCGATAGGCGAGCAGCGTCCCGTCGACGTTGGCGATGACGAGCGGGCTCCCGGCAACGTCCGCGGCGACCATCTCCCCGGCTGCCACGTCCAGGCCGTCGAGCTCCACCCACGTCGGAGACTGCGGCGCCGCGCTCGAGCTCACGATCGACACCGGGTGCGCGCGGCCGTTTGCCGCCGGCGCCTCCTCGACGACGCCCTCGACCTCGAGCCCATCCAGGTCGGGGGCCGACTGCTCGAGCGCCTGCTTGATCGCGAGCTCGAGCGTCACCGCCGAGGCGGAGCAGTCCGAGCAGCTGCCCTCGAGCCGGATCCGAGCCACGCCGTCCTTCAGCGAGAGCAGCTCCACGTTCCCGCCGTGCGACTCCATGTACGGCCGCACGTGCTCGAGCGCCTGGTTCACACGCACGTCGAGCGGAACCGGGTGCAGGTCGTGGATCAGAAGCAGCGTCGCGACGAGCGGGTCGTCGCCGAGCGCGGCAGCGACCCGCTCTCCCTCCTCACCGGCCTCGAAGAGCAGCTCGACGATCCGCTCCAGGCCGCCGCCGTACATCTGCACAATGGCGGACACCAGCTCCTCGGCCACGTGGCGGGTGGCCGGATCCCCGGACGAGGCGAGCCTCGCCTGGAGATCCTGCACCCTGAGAACCAGCTCGTCGGGCCCTTCGGTCGGCACGGTGACGGCCATGTCGCCAGTCTCCTACGCCAGCGCCGTCGGTGTGTGAACCACCTTACGCACCTTGCCGTGACCGCCGTACATGTGCACGCCGCACGGCAGGCACGGATCGAACGAGCGCACGGCCCGCATGATGTCGATCCCCTTGAAGTTCTCGGGCCCGTTCTCCTCGAAGATCGGCGTGTTCTGCACGGCGTCCTCGTACGGCCCCGGGGTCCCGTAGGAATCGCGCGGGCTGGCGTTCCACGGCGTCGGCGGGTACGGCTGGTAGTTGGCGATCTTGTGATCGCGGATCACCATGTGGTGCGAGAGGACGCCACGGGCGGCCTCGTGGAACCCACAGCTGACCGCGCTCTCCGGAACCGTGAACTTGTTCCAGCTCTTGGTGCGACCGGCCCGAACCTCCTTCATGGCCCGCTCGAGGCAGTGGAGCGCCACCAGCGCCGCGTAGGCCTGGTGATAGGTCCGCGCCCGGTCGCGCTCGATCGCGTTTGACTTCTCGGGCACCTTCCACTCGAGCTCCATTTCGGGCATGTTCGGCGAGCGGGGCAGCACCATCTGGAGGGAGTGCCCGGTGGCCTTCACGTACCCGAAGTCAACGAGCCCGGCCTTGGCGGTGCACCACTGACGGGCGAACGGGCCGCCGCCGGTGTCGCAGCACACGTGCGTGTCGGTGCGCTTGTCGTAGATGCGCGGCGACACGACCCAGGTGTACTTGTCCGTGAAGTCGCGCTTCTGCGGCTTGGGCAGCGTGACCTTGTTCCACGGATGGTTCTTGTCGACCGGGTTTCCGAGCGGATCGCGGTCGACGAGCGTCGGCTCGTTCTCCCACGAGTCGAAGTACGACGAGCCCAGCAGGATCCGGATCATCAGGTTGATCTCGACGAGGTCGGTCGAGATCAGCTCTCCGTCGATGGCGACGCCCGGTGTGATGTATCGCTTGCGACCCCATTCCGTCATGTTCCGGTAGTCGTAGTCGACATAGTCCGGATCGTCGAAGGAGCCCCAGTTCACGAGGTTGGTCGGACGGTACCCGACCATGTCGTACCCCGGCAGCTCCTGAAGGAAGAAGTCGTACAGGTCGTCGTGCATCGGCACGCTGCGCTTGACGTAGTCGAAGTAGCGCATCAGACGCACGTAGTAGTCGGTGCACGTCTGGTGCGTGATGTCGGCGCTGCATCCACCCGGCATGATCGTCGATGGGTGCGTGTGCCGGCCGCCGAAGAGGCAATACATCTCGCGCGTGTACCGGGCGACGTGAAGCGTCTCGAGATAGAACTCGCCGGTGAACGGGTTCAGCGCCCGCATGATGTCGGCGATCGTGTTGTAGCCGTGGATGTCCTTGCCGGGCGCGGGCGTCGTCTCGGCCTTGGCGAGGAGCGTCGGGTTCGTCTCCTTCACCATCTGCTCGCAGAAGTCGACGTTCGCCATGCAATCGTTGAAGATCGCGTGGTCAAACATGTAGTCAGCCGTCTCTGCCAGGTTGAACGCCAGGTCCCCGAGCGGTGGT
>JBOHBE010000142.1:0-6521 GCA_050698235.1 Gaiellales bacterium | reverse complement strand
GTTGTAGAGTGCGAGCGCCGATCGGCGTACCTCGTCGAGGTAGTCGTCGCGTCCACCGGGAAGGGAGTCGCCGAAGTCGGCGATGGCGCGCGCGGCGGTCCGATGGCCGTACTCGGCGACGATGCCTGTCTCGCGGAGCGCGTACAGCTGCGGCAAGAGGATCCACGGCTCCGACGCAGTTGCGATCTCGGGATGGGTGGCGACCATGCGCTGGAGGAGCGTCGAGCCGCTGCGCGGGAGCGAGAAGACGAAGACGGGGCGGACGCTCACGGGCCGCCGCCGTTCGACCCCGGATAGCACGCCGCCCTGACCCTGTTCCACTCCTCGGCCGCGCCGGGCGACTCCCACCACCGGAGGTCTGCCCCATTGAGCTTCCGCGCCCGAGCCTGGCGGGTGTATCCGCCGTCGGCGAGCTTGAGCGCGCCGTGCGCCAGGTGGCCGGCGCGGCGCATGCGCATCGCGCCGTAGCGCTCGCGCACCATGTCGTACTCGCGGCCGAACCCGTCGTCGCGGTTCAGGCGCTGGAAGAAGCCGCGGCGTTCGGTGGCCGTGACGCGGGTGTCGTGTGCGCGGAAGACCCCGACCGGGACGGACACGTGCCTGAACATCGCCCGCTCGGACAGAAGCCGCAGGTAGAGATCCCAGTCCATCATGCGCCGCATGGTCGCGTCGATGGGCTCGTCGCCGAGGGCCGACGTCCGCACGATGCACGAGACGGTGCTGATGAAACAGCCGTATGACCGCAGCACGAACGGCGAGAAGCGGTGCTCGGGGAGGAGCCGGGTCAGACGGCCGTCACCGTCGGAGAAGAGGGTGTCGCCGTAGAGCACGTCGGCACCCGTCCGATCGCCCTCGCGGACGAGCGCCGTGAGACCTCCGGGGAGATAGAACTCGTCGGCGTTCAGCCACGCGATCCACCGGCCACGTGCCCTGGCGATGCCGCGGTTCAGCGCGTCGGACTGGCCCTGGTCCGGCTCGGACACCCAGTCCACGAGGTCGTCGAGCTCCTGCAACAGCTCGACGGTTCCGTCGGTCGATGCGCCGTCCTGGATCACATGCTCGGTCGTGATGCCGTCCTGCTCGGCGACGCTTACGATCGCATCGCGCAGGTAGTGGGCGTAGCCGTACGACGGCGTGACCACGGTCAGGTCGAGCTTCTCGGTCTCCAGCGGATCTCGCTCCATGGTCAGCGCGGCGGCGCGGTCGTCGGTGCCGGCACGGTTGCGGGCGGCTGGCGCCACCCCGGCGGGTACGCCATCGCGATCAGCGTGAAGATCAGGATGCCCTTCTCGGGCGCGCCGAATGGCCACGAGTAGACGGTGCCGATGACGAGGGCGTTCCCGAACAGGAACGCGCCGCCTCCGAACGACAGGAGGTCGCAGACGCGTCCTCGGTTTCGCCGTTTCCAGATGTCGCGGAACAGGATCACGTAGATCGTGATGAAGACGATCAGGCCGAGGAGCCCGAACTTGATCCAGACCTCAACCGGTGCGTTGTGCACCATCCCGGCGTCGCCCTTCCACTGGGCGGTGCGCTGCCCGTGGTAGAGGACGCCCACACCCAGGCCGGCGACCGGATGCGCCTTCACCTCGTCGAAGCCGTCCAGGATGTCGTTGATGTGCCCCTGGTTGGTCGTCGCGTAGATGTTGTCCGCTCGAGTCTGGGTCGGATCGAGGCTGGCGAACCGCCCACCCCAGTCGAGCGACGACCAGGTGAGCGCGATGGTGATGAGGCACGCGACGGCGACTGCCGCGATCGACACGACGTACCGGCGCCGGTTGACCCCCGAGAAGAGGATGAAGGCGGCGAACACCGCGGCGAGCTCGACCCAGGCGTACCGGCGGAATGCCAGCACGACCACGCTCGTTCCGACGGCGACGCCGGCCATCCAGAGGAACCGGCTGCGGTGCGTGCGAAGCATCGCCATCGACACGCCGACGGCCGCCACCATGAACTCGAGCGTGGCGTGGTCGCCGACGGTCGTCCGGCCGTAGAAGGCGATCTCGCCGCCCCCGGAGGCATACTGGACGAGCTGCCACGCTCCGTAGCCCGTCAGGATCACGACGAAGATCTGGGCGAAGCGGAAGCAGTCGCGATCGGTGCGAAGTACGGTCGACCAGAGCGCGAACGCGTACACGAGCCCGAGCGCCAGGTTGCGCCAGTCGCCGAACGGGCTCTGCGTCTCGTGGTAGACACCCGCTGCGATCCCGACCAGCACCGCGGTCGTGCCGAGCCCGACGAGCCACGCCATCCGATTCGAGATCCCGAGGCGGCCCGTCCGAAAGCGCTCGACAAGGCCAGCGTACGCGAACACGAACACCGCGACGTCGCCGGGTGTGAACTGTCCGAACTTCTGCTGCGTCCACCACGACGGGCCGTAGTTCGTGAGGCCGCTGTGCTTGACGGCGAAGCGGATGCCCGGGTCGGTCTTCGAGTGAAAGTAGATGGCGCAGAAGAGGATCAGCGTCGCCAACGACCACCACACGAACCTGCTGATCTCCATCGGCTGGGTGATCGGCACCGCGGGAGCGGCAGGCCGTCGCTGGGCGGCGACGCTCATCGGGCGGCTCCTCCCGCGGGTAGCGGCGTCTCGTCGGCGGCCGCGGCCGTCGTGCCGCGAGTTCCGGAGTAGATCTCGAGCAGCCGGTCGGTCGTCGCCTTCGGGCTGAGGTTGCGCTCGTACTCGCGGCGGGCTCCTGCGCCGAGGCGCTCGACGAGGTCGCCGTCGTCGGCCAGGCGCCGGAGGGCTTGGGCCAGGTCGGCCGAGTCGCCGGGCGCCGCGTGGAGGCCGGTCTCGCCGTCGGCGACGATCTCGGCCAGGCTGCCGAGCCGCGAAGCGATGACGGGGACGCCGAGCGCGTACGCCTCGGCAACGATGCGGGGGAAGACCTCGTACCAGCGCGACGGCACGACGAGCGCGCGGGCTCCGGCGAGGATCTCGAGTCCGCGGTCCCGCGGAACCTGGCCCGTCAGCTCGACGCCGGACAGGGTCTCGGCCCTGGCGCGGAGCCGCTCCTCCAGCTCACCTGCGCCGACCACACGCAGCCGCTGGCCGCCGTCGGGGAAGGCCTGCGCCCACGCCTCGAGCAGCACGTCGACGCCTTTCTCCGGAGCGAGGCGGGACAGACAGATGAAGCCGCCGTCGTACGCTGGACGAGGCGTGCCGGGGTCGGGTGCGGTGTTGAACTTGACGACGATCCGGTCGGCCGACCATCCGGCCTTCAGGTAGCGGCTGCGCGCGAACTCGGACGGGGTGATGTACGTGTCGACCGCGGTCGACCACGTCCCGATGGCGCTGTGGACCGCGTCCTTGACCGCGATCGGAAGCGTCGCTGCGCGGGATGACCGGTAGCAGCCGTGGACGACAGCCGGGATCGGGACGCGGCCCAGGCAGTCCTCGCACACCCGGCCGTCGCGCAGGAACGTCGCCGCCGGGCAGAGCGGACGGAAGTTGTGGAGCGTCTGGACGACCCGGACGCCGGTGCCGTGCGCCGCGCGCAGCGCGGCCGGGCTCAGGAGCGGGAACGTGTTGTGGGCGTGTACGACGTCGGGCCTGAAGCCGGCGATCGCACGGCGCACCGCCCGGGCGCCGTCGCGCGACCAGACCACCCTGGCGGGCAGCGTCAGCCGCTTGGCGGCGGGCCAGCCGGCGATGTCGTCACTCTCGACCGAGAGCAGCTCGACGACCGCCCCGGCCTCGCGCAGAAGTGCCGTCTCCTCCTCGACGACGGCGTTCTCGCCGCTCGGCTGGGCGCTTCGGTACCGGTTATGGACGACCAGGACGCGCATTCATCACCGGGACGGGCGGGCTGCCCCGACCGTGTCGCGGGTCACCTCTGCGATGGTGCTTGCGATGAAGACCGTGTTCGCCGCTGCGTATCTGGGCGCGAGCTTGATCGGGTCGTGCACCATGCGGTGCACCCATTCGAGGCCCGACTCCTGCATCCACATGGGCGCCCGCGGACGGTTGCCGGAGATGAAGTCGAACGCGGCGCCAACGCCCATGGCGAGCACGCCCTCGAGGTCGGGCGACAGGCGGTGCATCCACAGATCCTGCTTCGGCGTGCCCAGGCCGATCCAGACGATGTGCGGCGAGCCGGCCGTGATCGTCGCGACTGCCTCGCGCTCCTCGGGGGCGTTCATCGCCCGAAACGGCGGCGAGCTCGTGCCGACGATCTGTGCTCCCGGAAACCGTTCGAGCAGGTTTTGCTCGAGCCGCTCGAGAACTGTCGGTGTGGCGCCGAACAGGTAGTGGCGCAGGCCGTGCTGACGCCCCAGGTCGATGACGCGAGGCATGAGGTCGGGCCCGGCGATCCGCTTCGCGCCGGCGGTGCCGTTGCGCCGCTGTCGCCACGCGACGGGCGCACCGTCCGGGAAGTTCATCCATGCCTCGTGGAGGGCGTGCCGCAGGCCGGGGTCGCGCTGCGCCAGCGTGAGGCCGTGGACGCCGGTCAGCGAGGCGTACCCGCCCTGCCTGGACACGGCGCGCTCGATCACGGCCGCGGCGGCTCCCTCGAGGTCACCGGCATAGAGCTCGGTGCCCATCACGGTGCACGTCATCTGGGGGTGGTCGGTGCCCGCCATCGCACCGATCATTGACTGGCGCGCGTCCGGGTCGCCTGGTCCGCGGGAGTGCCGTAGCCGCCGTATCCGTATGCCCCGCCGTAGCCGTATCCCGACTCGGCCTCCGCGTCGGTCACGACGACTCCGAGCCCCAGCGCACGGGCCGTCCCGAGCTCGCGCCGCAGCTCGTGCAGCATCGGCCGGCGGACGAGGTCGAGCTTCGACACGACCATGTAGGCGTCGGCCTGCGACGTCAGCGCCATCGTGTCGGCGACGGGCAGGACGGGGGGCGTATCGATGACGATCGTCTCGGCGCGCTCCCGGAGCTCGTTCAGAAGCGCGGCGAGCGCCTTGGACGCGAGGAGCGACGAGGGATCCGACGGCGGCTCGCCGGCGATCAGGACGTGCAGCAGCGAGCCCGACGGCTCGGTCCCGTGGCCGTTGCGGCGCGCGCCGGGATCGGGCGCGCCCGGCACGACGATCGGGACGAGCGCCTCGTCGAGCGTCGCGGTGCCGAGGATGACGTCGGTCACCCCGGGGCGGCCGCTGAGGCCGAAGAAGCGGTCGAGGTAGGGCGCGCGCAGGTCGAGGTCGACCAGGATGACGTTCTTGCCGGATGCCGCCATCGCGACGGCGAGGTTGGCGGCGGTCGTCGACTTCCCCTCCTGCGCCACGGCGCTCGTGACGAGGAGCATCTGTGCCTGTGGGTCGAGGTTCGCGAAGTCGAGACTGACCCGGAGCTTCTTGTAGGCCTCGCTGTGGATGCCATGAGGATCGGCGAGGAGGGTCAGCTGGTCGTGCTTTCGCATGTCCTTGTCGGGTCGCGGAAGGCGGCCGAACAGCGGGAGGCCGAGCTCGGCGGCGACCTGCTCGGCGGAGCGGATTCGAGTATCGAATGCCTCACGCGCAAACACCAGGCCGATGCCGATGACCAGGCCGAGGATGACACCGATGGCCGTGTTGCGCTTGGTGTTCGGGGCGAGCTGGGCGGCGCCGGACGCCTTGTTCTGCACCTGGATCCGGCCCAGGGTGGCGTCAGCCTGGCTCTGGATCTCGATCACGTTCCCGTCGGCGCGGGACGCCTTCCCGGAGAGGTCGTTGTAGCTCTTGTAGTCGGTCTGCACCGTCCCGGCCGGCAGGCCGCCTGACTTGTCGAGCTGGTACTTCTGGAAGGCCTGGTCGGCGAGGGCGTGATAGCGGTCGGCCGTTTTCTGCGCGTCCGTGACGAGCCCGTTCACGCGGTCCGTCGTCTGCTGCTTGTTGTACTCCGCGAACGCCTGTGCATAGGCATTGGCCAGGGCCACCGCTCCGGCCTTCGTCCGGTAGTTGACCTTGAACTCGACGATGGTCGCGGTCGGGTCGGCCGTGACGGTCGACGCCTTGAGCAGCTTCCGCGGCGTCATGTTCTTGATGTCCGAGACCTTCGCGAGGGCTGCGGCCGCAACCTGCTCGCTCTGAGCGACCTGAGCCATCGTCGCGACGTACTGCTGCGAACTGCCGGACGACGTGTGCTGGCTCGACGTGGGGTTCGTCAGGTCGAGCGTCGTGATCAGATCGTCCGCGGTCGCCTGGAACTGCGCGGCCTGCCGGGACGACACGAAGTAGGTCACGGCCGTGACGATGAGCAGCGTCGTCAGCACGATCCACCAACCTCGGCGGATTACGCGCACATAGTCGGCCATGGGACGGCCCGGACGCCCAATATCATCGATCACGCGACCTTCCTCCCTGAAAAGGCTGAGCGGCGGGCCGAATGGTACCCGCTCGCCAGGGATACTTCACCATGCGGATCGTGTCAAGGGAGACGTGCGCTTCGCCCAT
Organism: Gaiellales bacterium; assembly: GCA_050698235.1. GTDB lineage: Bacteria > Actinomycetota > Thermoleophilia > Gaiellales > JAICJC01 > JAICJC01. The sequence continues at coordinate 137 of JBOHBE010000142.1, read as the reverse complement.
CGTTTTCCAATCCCGCTCACACAGCGGGATCGCGCCGCCTTCGCCCCAATTCGGCCAGGGGGGCGAGCGGATCCCGCCCGTCACCGGCCAGGAGCACCATGGAGTGGAACCACAGGTCGGCCACCTCCGACACGAGA
>JBOHBE010000141.1:0-8753 GCA_050698235.1 Gaiellales bacterium | reverse complement strand
GACCGCGCTCCTGGGGATGGAGTCGCTCGACTACTGGAACCAGGTGATCAACCGGCGGGCGCTCGAGAACGAGTTCAAGAAGATGACGGCCGACCAGAAGCGGGAGCTCGCCGAGAAGCTTCTGGCCGAGGCCGGCGCGTAGCGAGCATCAGGCGGCGGGTGCCGGCGGCAGCGCCGGTGGCCCGCCGCGGCTCGGCATGCGGGTCCACAGCGTCGCCCCGCCGGCGAGCGCGATGCCGACGATGAGGATCGCCACGCCGACGTAGCCGGTGCGGTTCGCGAGCGACAGCACCAGGATCCCGCCCGTGACGATGAGCGCGACGGCGATCCCCGGCGTCGCCCGCCACCACGTGATCGCGACCTGGGCGGCGAGGAGCCCGGCGAGGAAGAGGTCGCGGCCGGCGCTGGCCCTCCCGCCGAACGCCCTGGCCTCGGCGGCGGCGGCGAGCATGATTGCGGCGGCGATGACCAGGTTCCGCCGCTCGGGCTCCACGGGGACCCTCCATGCGAAGGCGAGCGCGACCGCGGCGGCCGCGGCGATGATGAGCGCCGGCGTCCACGAGTCGGCGGATCCGAAGAAGATCGGGACAGGCGCCGCGCTCTGAAGCTCGGCTCCGAATCCGATCGCGAGCGCCACCACGAGCACCCACCGCGGATGCCGGGTCAGTGCGTAGGTGCCGGCGAAAGCCAGCGCCGCCGCGATGAGGCCTGCGGACGCGGCGTCTCGATACGGCGAGAGCAGGTCGCCGCCGGATGTGAGGAACGAGGCGGCCGAGGGCGGCGAGTACGCGAGGAGCGCGACGCCGGCAGGGACGAACGGCACCGCCAGGGCCGCTGCCAGCAGCGCGTCGGTGGACTCACGACCGCCGCGGCGCGAGAGCACCACGTGCAGGGCCAGGAGCGCCACGCCCGCGGCGAGCAGGATGGCGCCGTCCTCGTTCCGGCTCAGCGAGCTGCCGCGAACGACCACGTCGAGCGCGCCGACGGCCACGAGCGTCGCCCCGGCGAGCCGCGCCGCCCGGAGCCAACGGGGGTCGATCCTGCCCATGGCGAGGAGTTCAACCGTTCGCGGCGGATTCCTCCCGCCGTGCGGATCGAACTGGGGGCGAGCTCACGGCCCGCCCCCAATTCGAGAGCTCCGAGCCTCAGACGCTCGTCGTCGGCGCGTCGAGCTTCTTCTCCTCCTCCGGCATCGTTGCTGCCGGCAGCCGCAGCTGGAGCGGCTTCTTGTCCTGGACGACGACCCGGAAGACGTACAGGCCGAGCGCGATCACCAGGATGGCGATCGACGGGATCAGCGTCGACCGGGTGCTGGCCCCGTAGGCGAGGCCGACATTGGCCGCACCGAAGATGAGGAGCGTCAGGTCGAACACGAAGAGCCCGCAGCAGATCGCGACCCACGTCGACGAAACCTTGATCGGACGTGGCCAGTTCGGCCGGTCGCGTCGCAGGAGCACGAATCCGGACGTCGCGAACACATGGCACAGCACGTAGCCGAGGTTCGAGAACACCAGGATTTTCAGCGCCCCGATCGGATCCGACGCGTATGTCAAGAGCAGCACGATGTTCAGCAGCGCGTCCACCGTCATCGCGTTCGCCGGAACGTGGTAGCGGTTGAGCTTCCCGAGCCAGCGAATGGTCATCCCGTCCTGCGAGATGCCGTAGAGCGCCCGCGATCCGTCCGCCGTGGCGGTGTTCATCGCGAGCACGATTCCGGCGCAGAGCAGGATGATCGCTAACCCGGTGCCGGTTCCGAGGATGTCGTGGAACGTGTCGGCGTAGAAGCTGCCGAGGTAGTTGTCGAGCGTGATGTTCTGGTCACCGAAGGTTCCGACCGCGCCCAGCGGCAGCAGGCCATAGACGATGACGCCGAAGATCGCCGCGACCCGGAGCGCCTTGGCGGTGTCGCGCTCGGTGTCGTGGTACTCGGGCGCGAACGTCGCGCAGCACTCCATCCCGTACGACGACCAGCACATCACGTAGAGCCAGACGATCACGAGCTTGATGCCGTTGTCGGCGGTCAACGAGTGCCAGTTCACGTTCGAGTGCAGGTTCGACGAGTGCCAGTCGCCGGTGATGTACGGCAGGAACATGATCACGGCGAGCGGGATCAGAAGCAGCGCGCCGGTGACGTACCCGACCCACACGGCCGGGCGCATACCGATGACGTTGAACGTCCAGATCACGGCGATGATCACGATGGTGAGCGCGATGGGGAACGAGAAGTAGATCGGGATCCCGAGGAAGTGCCCGGAGTGGTTCCACGACGATCCGGCGGCTGCCGAGCTCGGGTAGAACTGCGCCTGGACGAGGAACCCGACCACGACGCCGGTGGCCGAGAGCACGACCGACCAGCCGATCCAGTACCCGAATGCCGCGACCGGCCCGACGAACGACAGGTACTTCTTCCACGCCTCGTGCGCGTAGATCGCGATGCCGCCCGAGAGCTTCGGGAACATCGCGGCCAGCTCCGAGTACACGTAGTTGTGGAGCGCGCCGACGATGACCGACACGGTCCAGAGGATGACGGCGCCCCAGCCGCCGAGACCCAACACCGATGCGCCGAGGCCCGTGATCAGGAAGCTCGGATTCGCCAGCGCAACCACGAATCCGTCGAACCAGCTGATCGTCTTGAGGAGCTCCCGTTCCTCAACTACCGCAGTGGCCATGCAAGAACCTCCCAAGAAGCCGCGATGGGCACGAAGATGAGCCGATGAAACAGGATCCGCCGGTTCGGGTCAAGATCATTCGGACACGTTGTGACCAAGACCTTGCGGAAGGTTCGACACATCCGCGAAGATGCCTGTCATGGCCGCCCCTCGCATCACGCTGCGCTGCGACTGCGGCGCCGAGGAGCTCGTCGCCTACGGCGAGCGGTGGACGTGCGGCTCGTGCGGGCGCACCTACGACACCGCCGGCATCCCGGCGGCCGACTTCGAGGCGATCCAGTCGCTCAGGCGCCGCTACAAGATCGTCGGCTACACGGGCGTGGTGCTCATCGCGGCGTTCGTCCTCCTGCTCGCCCTGACGGCCCAGGAGTTCCAGCTCTTCATCGGCCTGCCGGCGATCCTGCTCGTCTGGTTCATCTACGTCCGGCCGCTCATGCGAAGCCGCTACCGGCGCCGGGTCGGCGAGCTGCAGCGCAAGTGGACGCTCCGCGCGGAGTCCGAGGCATGAGGCTCCGCGAGCGCTCGGCGCCGACCCCGCCCGCCGACGTCACGGTCGCCGGGTCAGACCCGCGTCCCGTCGTCCTGGCGACGCTCGCCGTGCCGTTCGAGCCCGAGGCGTTCCGGATCGCGATTCAGGCCGCGATGGAGTCAAGCGTCACGCTGATCGTTGTCGACGCGATCGAGCTCCCCTTCTGGCCGCAGTCGATCGCCACGCGGCACGCCGACACCGAGCTCGAGTCCGACCGCGCACAGATCAAAGAGCTCGTGTCGCAGGCCGCCGGCCTCGGCGTCGAGGTCGAGCACTTGCGCGTCCGCAGCCCGCGCCCGGCCGAGGCGGTCATCCAGATCGCCGCCGAGCGGCGAGCGGGCCTCCTGGTGTTCGGGCCCGACCCTTCGCGCTTCCGGCCCCGGTTCTTCTCGCGCGTGGTCCGCCGCATCCGCAAGCGCTCGTCGTGCCTGCTCTGGATCGCCGGCGAGGGGCCCTAGTCAGGCAGCCGACCAGCGCGCCGCGGGCGGCATGAAGCCGCCGCGGTTCAGCCACGTCGCGAAGTCGGCCGCCGGCAGCGGCCGCCCGATCAGCCAGCCCTGCGCGACGTCGCACCCCAGCGTGCGAAGGCGGCGCCAGGTCTCGTCGCTCTCGACGCCCTCGGCGATCACCGTCAGGCCGAGGTTGTGCGCCAGGTCGATCGTCGACTGCACGATCACCGCATCGCCCTGGTCGTCCATCATGTTGATCACGAACGACTTGTCGATCTTGAGATCGTTCACGGGCAGGTTCTTCAGGTAGCCGAGCGACGAGTACCCGAGCCCGAAGTCGTCGATGGCGACCTTGACACCCATCTCGCGCAGGCGCGCCACGACCCCGCGGGCGCGCATCGGGTCGGCCATGATGACGCTCTCTGTGATCTCGAGCTCGAGCAGGTGCGGCGGCACGCGGGCCTCCTCGAGGAGCGCGCCGATCTCGTCGGGAAGCGAGACGTCGATCAGGTCGCGGGTCGACAGGTTGACCGACACCGTGAGCTCGATCCCCGCCTCGCGCCACGTCCGGGCCTGGGCCAGGGCCGTCCGGGCCGCGAACAGCGTGAGCGAGCGGATGAGGCCGCTGCGCTCGGCCAGCGGGATGAAGCGGTCGGGCATCATGACGCCGTGGCGCGGGTGCCGCCACCGCATGAGCGCCTCGGCGCCGACGATGCGCCCCGTGCGCAGGTCGGCCTTCGGCTGGTAGTGCATGACGAGCTCGTTGCGAAGCGGGGCCTGGCGCAGCTCGCTCGCCAGCTTGAGCTTCGTGGCGTCGGACTCGTCCTCGCTCGGGACGTAGACCTCGTAACCTGACCGCTTGGCCTTGGCGCGGTACATGGCGACGTCGGCGCGCTGCATCAGCTCCTCGAAGTCGGATGCGTGCAGCGGGTGGAGCGCGATGCCGATCGACGCCTCGACGTCGAGCGTCAGCCCCTGGATGGCGAACGGCTCCTCGAGCGCCCTGTGAACGGCCCGTGCGACCTCCTCGGCCGCGGCCGGGCCGGAGACGTGCGTGAGCAGGATCCCGAACTCGTCGCCGCCGAACCGGGCCACCGTGTCGGACTCGCGCAGCACGCGGTGCAGGCGGGGGCCCACCTCCCGAAGGAGGAGATCGCCCGAGTGGTGGCCCAGGGTGTCGTTGATCTCCTTGAACCGGTCGAGGTCGATCAGGAGGAGCGCGGTGTTGTGCCCGTGGCGGGCGCTCGCCAGGATCGCCTGGTGAGCCCGGTCGCGGAAGAGGCTGCGGTTCGGGAGGGCGGTGAGCGGGTCGTGGCAGGCGTCGTGCGCCGAGCGGTCGGCGTGCTCCTTCAGCTCGTCGGCACTCCGCCTGAGGTCGCGTGAGGCGCTGGCGACGAGCCGGAAGAGGACGCCGTACAACACGGTGAGACCGATCACGAGCACCAGATAGAGGCGGTTCGTATCATGCGCGATCGCGCCGGCGACCGGGGCGTATGGGATGTAGAGCTCGAACGCGCCGACGGGCTTCCCCGTGCTCTGCGCCCGGATAGGCGTGTACACCTCGAGGAGGTCGCCGAACCGCCGGACGAGTGCGCGGTTCTGGATCTCGACGTCCCCGCGGTTCGAGATCACCTCCGATGCGGTCTTGCCCTTGAGCGCCTCGCCCAGCTCGGACGACGGCTCGCCTTCGGCGCCGTGACCGATGAGCGTGGAGTCCGTGGAGTAGATGATCTTGCGCTGCTGGTTCCAGATCTGCACCCGGGCCACATGCAGCTCGCCGGGGGCGAGGCCGCGCACCGCGTCGTCGAGGGCCTGCGCCTCCGCGGCCGGGAGGCCGTGCGCCAGCGCGTCGCGCGTCAGGTGCGGCTCGATGCCCAGGCGGACCGTGAGGTCGGCGGCCTCGACGCTCGAGCGCAGCGTGCGGTCGTGGATCTGGCTCCCCAGGTAGTTCGCGAGCACAAGCCCGAGCACGACAACGGGTACCGCACTGGCAACGGCGAACTTTCCCAGGAGGCCGATCCTGGGGCGGAGGTGGGCGAGCGAAAGGGACAAAACGCCAAACGTGACGGGGTCACAGAGTGAATCGGCGCAAATGCCTTCATCCGTTAGGGAAAACGGCGCTACCAGCCGGAGCCGGCAAAACCGATCACGCGGCCCCGTGGCACCAGCCCGTCGGCGTCGAGCCCCCCGAACGCGCCGCGGTGGAAGATCAGCGGCTCTCCGCCGGAGCCCTCGAAGTCGACGACCTCGCCGACGACCAGATCGTGGTCGCCTGCGGTGTGGACTGAGTGGACCTGGCAGCGGAGGATCGCGAGCGCGTGCATGACGACCAGATACCCGGCGGGGTCGACGACCGTGTGCCCGTCGGGAAACGGCGCGCCGGGTTTCGCGAACGCGAGCGCAACGTCCCGCTGGCGGCGGTGCAGCACGTTCACCGCGAAGCGGTCGCAGCGGCCCACCATCTCGAGCGTGCGCGTGCCGTGCCCAAGCGAGACGAGCACGAGCAGCGGGTCGAGTGACACCGACGTGAACGAGTTGAGCGTCATGCCTGTGAACGAGTCGCCCACCCGCGAGGTCACGACGGTCACGCCAGTTGCGAACGCGCCGACGGTGTCGCGGAAGTCGAGCCGCCGGCTCGGGTCCTCGAACATGGCCCGAGCCTAACACCGGTGCCGTCCGCGGGGTGGTAGACATCCCCTGTGCCACCGACAGGACGACCCGCCACGCGGCGGCTGGCTGCGGTGGAGCGCGCGCTTCGCGTGCTCGATGCCTTTCCGGAGCTGGGGGCCGACGTCGGCACCAACGAGCTCTCGCGGGTGACCGGGATCAACCCCTCGACCGTGTCGCGGATCCTCGCGACGCTCGCCGCTGCGGGCTACGTCGAGCACCTCCCCGCCACGGGTCGATACCGGCTCGGCCCGCAGGTGCTCCGGCTCTCGACTCACGCGCTCGGCGGCGTCGACATGCGGTCGGCAGCTCGCCCGCACCTGGACGACCTCGTCGACGAGACCGGCGAGACCGCGACACTCTCTGTCCCCGGTGACCGCGACGCCGTGACGATCGACTTCGTGCTGAGCCGTGCGAGCGTCGCCTCGGTGGCGCGGGTCGGGCGCCCGAGCGTGGCCCACGCCACGGCGACCGGCAAGGTGATGCTGGCGTTCTCGGCCGAGGAGCTCCCGATCGCGCCGCTCGCGCGCTACACCGACCGGACGGTCACCGACCCGGCGCGGCTGGCGGAGGAGGTGGCGACCGTGCGCCGGGTCGGCCACGCCCATGCGTCGGGCGAGCGCGAGCCCGACCTGAACGCGGTCGCCGTCCCGGTCTTCGGCGTGCCGGGCGAGCTGATCGCGATCCTCGGCGTTCAAGGCCCGGAGGCCCGCTTCAGGGTCCGCGCGCAGGATGCGGCGGTGCCACTCCTTCGCACCCACGCACTCGCGCTCTCGGCTGCGCTGGGGTACAGTGTGACGTGAAATGGCAACGGCATTGCCGTAGCGGCAATAGACAGAGGAGACGAGGATGAGCCTGCCAGCTTCCGCGAAATACGTGATCATCGGGGCCGGCGTGCACGGCCTCTCGACGGCCTGGCACCTGGCGAAGGAGCAGCGGGCGCGAGGCGAGGAGCCCGACGTCCTCATCCTCGACAAGACCGGTGTTGGCGCGGGCGCGTCGGGCATCGCCTGCGGGGTCGTCCGCAACAACTACTACCAGCCCGCGATGTCCGAGCTGATGGCGGCCAACGTCGAGGTCTGGGAGCAGGATCCCGAGGCCTTCTCGTATCACCCCGTCGGCTACGTCGCGCTCGGCGCCGCTTCGCAGGTCTCCGACCTCACCGAGGTCCACGAGCGCCAGGAGCGCATCGGCTACCCGTCGGATCTCGTCGTCGGTGCCGCCGAGGTCGCCGAGCACATGCGCGGCATGTTCCCCGACTGGCGCGCGCAGGGCGTCGAGGTCTGCCTGCACGAGCACAAGGGCGGCTTCGCGAACAACATGGCCTCGATGCACGGCCTCGCGGCCAAGGCGAAGGAAGCGGGAGCGCGCCTTGTCGACGGTGTGCGCGTGACCGGGTTCGCGATGGACGACTCCGGCGCGGTCGAGACCGTGCACACCGACCAGGGCGACATCGCTGTCGAGCAGGTGGTCGTGGCGGTCGGGCCTTGGGTCAAGACCATCTGGACGATGCTCGGCCTGCCGAACACGCTCGACGTTCGGACGCCGGACGGGGCCGTCCACGAGAACCAGGAGATGTGGACGTACTGGTACCTCCAGGAGGGCGAGATCGACGTCGACCCCGGCCTCCTCTCGCTGCCGGACGGCTCGATGCCGCCCGTGCTGCACGTCGACTCCGACGCCCCGCTGTACGACGACGAGGGCGCGCTGATCACCGACGAGCTCTGGGGCAACTACTTCAAGCAGGACCTGCACGGCGTGCAGGGCGGGGCGGCGCCCGTCATCGTCGGCAACGACTTCGATGTCGATCCGTATCCGACCGCGAGCGTCGAGTCGTCGTTCGCCGACATGTGGTGCGCGTCGCTCTCGCACTGCATGAAGCGCTTCGAGGGCAAGCGGGCCACCTACAAGAACGTCCGCTCCGGCGGCGTCGGCTGCTTCACCGCCGACAGCTTCCCGGTGTTCGACTACATGTGCCCGAACGCGTACGTGATCGCCGACTCGAACCACGGCTACAAGATGATCGGGGTCGGCCGGGAGGTTGCGCGGGTGGTCGCCGGCGGCGACTCGAGCCTGCTCTACCCGTTCCGGTACGAGCGATTCGCGACGGGTGACCTGCACCCTGTCTCGAACAGCCCCTATCCCTGGAGCTGATCCGGGCGCCGGCGGGCGTGTGCGGCCACGATGAGGGCGGCCGTCACGCCCGCCCCGAGCGCCGTTCCGCGTTCGCCCAGGGCGAGTGCGGCGACCGGTGCTGTGACGGCGCCCACGAGCCCTGACGCCGTGAGCGCGCGCGTGGCGACCGCCGAGACGGCCGCGGCGCCGAGCGCGATGGCGGCGACATGCCAGTCGAGCACGGCGATCCCGCCGACGGCCGGGCCGAGGCCGCGGCCGCCGCGGAACCGGAGCTGCACCGGCGCGATGTGGCCGGCTGTGACG
>JBOHBE010000140.1:0-1885 GCA_050698235.1 Gaiellales bacterium | reverse complement strand
CTTGTAGATCGAGTGGGTGTGCCCGCCGCAGACCTCCATCACCTTGTAGTGGCGGCCGGGCTCGACCAGCGAGAGGATCTCGCCCGCGACGGCCCGCCCGAGCGCCGGGTCTCGGAACTCGTCGACGAACTTCACGCGACCACCTCGCCGGGCTCGAGCGCCGCGATCGCCACGCCGGCGTGCACGAGGAGCACATCGCCGACGGCCACCCGCTCCACGAGAGCGGTCTCGACGGCCGCCTCCGCACCCGACCCGTCGGCGCACGCCGCCAGCCCACGGGCCTCGTCGATCCGCACGACCGTCATCGGAACGCCCTCGTCGGCACAGGTGATGCAGTGATCGCTCCCGCACCCGTCAGACGCCGCCCCGGAGGAGGTCACTCGATCACGCTGGCCTTGAGCTCCTCGAGCTCGCGCTCGTAGTCCTCGCCCATCCGCTCGAGCAGGTCACGCGTGGCCCGCGCCTCCTCCTCGTCGACCTGCGAGATCGCGAAACCGACATGGATCAGCACCCAGTCGCCCGGGCCCACGCCGCCGCCGTCCGCATCGAGCAGGCATATGTTGACGTTCCGGCGAACCCCCGCCACCTCGACCTTGGCCAGGCGGCGCTCGTCGTCAACCAGTTCCACGATCTGCCCCGGGATGGCGAGACACATGAGACAGAAGCCCTTCCCTCAACGGTTGCTCTGCCTTCTCGCCGGCACACAATGGCCGCGCGTCGACGAAACCGAGGCTGTTCTACCACGGATCCGGCCGCTCCGTGACGCGGGGTAATCAGGGTTACCCGGGCGGGAGGTAATCGGGGTTACCGACCGCTTTCGGCCGGCGCCGGAGGTTTAGACTGGCCCCACACGTCGAAAGGCGCCACGATTTCCGAGGACGGCCGAGATGTGCTGGCGGGGCCCGCGTCGCGGTGGGCGGGACTCTCCGCGAGCGCGCGGATGCCCGAGTCGCCGGCCCTCTACGCATACGTGCTCGACGCGGACGACGACCTCGCACAGGAGCTCGACATCCGCACGGGCGTCGCCGCTCGCCAGCTCGCCACGGCGCGAGTGCTCGACGCGGCGGCCAGCGAGTGCGACCTCGGGCCGTGGTTTCGCGCCGTCGGGCACGGCCCGGGCCTCCTGATCCTCGAAGGCCTGCTCGCGGTCCACACGCGGATCGTCGACAGGACCGTCACCGAGCTCGTCGGGTCGGGCGACCTGCTCCAGCCGATGGAGCGGCGGACGGACGAGATGATCGAGCGGGCCACGACGTGGCGGGCACTGCGCCCGACGCGGTTCGCGCTCCTCGACGAGGAGTTCGCACAGCGGGTGCTGCCGTGGCCCCAGATCGCACACGCCCTGCTGCGCCGGGCCGAGCGCCGAACGGACGACCTCGACGCCATGCGGGCGATCTCGTGCCAGCCGCGGCTCGCCGTGCGCCTGACGCTCCTCTTCTGGCACCTCGCCGAGCGCTGGGGCCGCGTCGAGAAGTCCGGCATCCGCCTGTCGCTGCCGCTCACGCACCGCCTGCTCGGCCAGCTCGTTGCGGCGGAGCGGCCATCGGTCTCGCACGCGCTCGCGCGGCTGGCGCAGGCGGGCCTCGTCACCGGCGCTCCCGGGGACTGGCACCTCCACGGCAAGCTCGACGAGCACATCGGCTCGCTGATCGAGCGGAGCGCGACCGAGGCGCACACGCCGGCCCATCCGCGGCGGACAGCGTGAGCACTCCGATCCCGGTCCTCTGGATCACGAGCGGCCTCGGGTGCGACGGCGACTCGATCGCGATGACGTCGGCGACGAACCCGCCGCTCGAGGACCTGCTGCGAGGCTCGCTGCCAGGCGTCCCGCCGATCGTGCTCTACAACCCGGTGTTCGCGTTCGAGACAGGCGACGAGTTCATGC
>JBOHBE010000139.1:0-5694 GCA_050698235.1 Gaiellales bacterium | reverse complement strand
GCTACCGAGCCGATCCCGACTGCTACCGCGACGCCCATATCCCGGGCGCCGTGTTCGTCGACTGGCGGGCCGACTTCACCGACCGTTCGGATCCCGTCCCGGTGCAGCTCGCGCCTCCGATCGAGTTCGCCGCCGACGCTACCCGGCTCGGAATCGGAAACGACTCGGTCGTGGTCGCCTACGACAGCTACCGAAACGTGCTCGCCGGACGCGTGGTGTGGGCCTTCCGCGCGTACAGCCACCTGCGGGCGCACGTGCTTGACGGCGGCCTCGGGGCGTGGCGCGACGCCGGCGGACCGCTTCGGAGCGGCGAGGAGCCCGCCGTCCCCGCCGTGCCGCCGTACCGCACCGGCCCGCGCGACGACTCGCTGTGGGACATCGACCGCATGCGATCGACGCTCGACGGCCGCGTCCTCGTGATCGACGCGCGGGCCCACGACGAGTACGTCGGCGTCGAGACCCACGCGCGCCGCGCCGGCCACATCCCCGGCGCCGTGAACGTCCCCTATCGCAGCCTCCTGCACAACGACGGGCCGTTTCTCGAGCGATCCGAGCTCCGCATGGCGTTCGCCGACGCCGGCATCGACGTCGACGCGATCGACCGGCCGGTGGTCGCCTACTGCAACGGCGGCGTCTCGGCGACGGCGGTTGCGAACGCGCTCGAGGCGGCCGGCGGGCCACGGCCGGCGGTCTACGACGGCTCGTGGAACGAGTGGGGCAACCGCTCGGACACGCCGATCGAGAACTAGAGGCCCGTCGCTGGCCCTCGCGCTCCTGATCGCGGGCATGGTGCTCGCCGCCGCCGGCTACGCGTCGGCCCGCCGCTTCGACCCCACCCGCTGGACGGGGAAGGCGCTGCGCACGCTCTTCTGGCTGGGGGCGCCGGCCTCGGGCGTCGTCGCGACGCGGACGGTCGTCCACGCCGGGCTCGTGATCGGGATCGTCGCCGCCTGGATCGTGCTCGCTGCATCGGCCGTCGCGGTGCTCCGCCTCACCCGCGACCGGGTCGCCGGCGAGCGGGCCGAGCTCCTGCTCACGATCTGCTGGCCGAACGCGGCGTGGCTCGGATTCCCGGTCTGCGTGGTCGTCTTCGGATGGGGCGCGCTGCCCCTGGCCGTCGCGTTCAGCCAGCTCTGCTCCGGCCCGTTCACGCTCGTCGTCCTGCCTGGCCTCGTCGCAGCGCTCGTGAACGCGCGAGCCGACTGGCTCGGCCGAGCGGTGGCCTTCGCCCGAAACCCGTACTTCGTGTGCGTCTCGACCGGCTATGCGCTCAACGCGGCCGGGGTGGCGCTCCCGACGGCGGTCACCTCGGTGGGCCGCACCGTGCTCCTTCTCAGCACGCTCCCCGCCTTCGCCGCGGTCGGAGCAGTCCTGGCCGGCCACCGGCTCCGGGTCGACACCGGCACCGTGCGGCTCGTCACGGCCCGGCTCGCCGTCGCGTCGATGCCGCTCCTGGCCCTCCGCGCGCTCCTGCCGATCCCGGGCCCGTTCGTCGTCTCGGCGGGGATGGCTGTCGGCATGGGCAGCTTCGGCGTGGCGGCCGTGTACGGCGTCCCGACGCGGCGGCTCGCGCCTGCTCTGGCGCTCTCGACCGCCCTGGTTCTGGCAGCGGCCGCAGGGGTCGCAATGGCCCGGAATTGAGGGTTAATGCGGTGTGCGGGAGCACGCGCAGGGCGCTCTGCGAGTGTCCACTCCTTCCACTTGTGCGCGCCTCCCGCCCGACGTAGCCTTTGCGCGGGCTGGAAGCGGGGCATGCCCCGCGAGACCGACAAGGAGGGTGCTGGAGTGGCGACCGATCTCGAGCAGTTCGTCGACGCAGAGGGGCGCGCGGAGCGCGTGGCCGAGGTGCGACGACGCATCGACGCAGCGGGGATCACCTACATCTACTACCAGTTCATCTCGGTCACCGGCCGGATCATGGGGAAGGGCGTGCCCGCCCCGCACTGGGAGTCGATGGCCCAGAAGGGCTTCCAGCTCGTGTACGGCTCGACGGCGAACCTCTTCGTCGACCGGCACGGCGAGTACATCGGCTACGGCCCGGAGGCGTGGGAGCTGGTCGGCATCCCTGAGCCCGAGACGTTCATGCCCCTGCCGTGGGATCCGAAGGTCGCGCGCGTGTGGTGCACGTGCTTCCGCGGCCGCGAGGATCAGGAGGACGGCGGGTCGTTCCTCACATCGGACTGCCGCGGCAACCTGAAGCGCATCCAGGACGACTTCGAGTCGCGCACCGGGATGCACCTCCGCGCGGGCATGGAGCCCGAGATGATGTGGCTCAAGATGAAGCCGGACGGGACGCCCGACGTCGAGGGCGTGACCAAGCCCTACTGCTACCACATCGACCAGTTCTCCGAGCTCCAGCCGATCATCCACAAGGTCATCGAGTACGGCCAGAAGATGGACCTTGACATGATCCAGGGCGACCACGAGGACGCCCCGGGCCAGATCGAGCTCAACTTTATGTACGACCGGGCCGAGCACACCGCCGACCGGCTCTCGACCTTCCGCCAGATCTGCAAGCAGGTCGGGCGCGAGCTGAACGTGTTCCCGTGCTTCATGCCGAAGCCCTTCATGGGCGTCTCGGCCAACGGGTGCCACACGAACATCTCGATCTGGAAGGGCGACGAGAACCTGTTCATGCCCGAGAGCGACGACCAGCGGCTGCCGAGCAAGCTCGGCCTTCAGGCGATCGGCGGCATCCTCGAGCACCTCGGCGCGCTGACGGCCGTCACGGCCTCGACCGTGAACTCCTACCGGCGCCTGTGGGACACCGGGTTCTGGGCTCCGGTCTTCGCCGACTGGGGGTTCCAGAACCGCACGACCGCGCTTCGGGTGTCGGCGCCGGGACGGTTCGAGTACCGGTCGGTCGACTCGGCGGTGAACCCCTACCTGGCGCTCGCCGCGCTCATCAAGGCGATGGACGACGGCATCACGCGCGAGGTCGACCCCGGCACGCCCGAGGAGCGCAACATCTACGAGGCGATGGCCGGCGGGAAGGAAGTCAAGAAGATCCCGATGACGTTCGGCGACGCGCTCGACGCGCTCGACGAGGACGAGGTCGTGCGCTCGGCGCTCCCCGGCGACATGTGGCGGGTGTTCCGCCACTACAAGCGCGACGAGTGGGAGCGCTACTGCTCCGAGGTCACCGACTGGGACGTGAAGGAATACCTGGACGTGCTGCCCTAGCGGCGGCGAGGAGGTCGCCGCATGTGCGGCATCGCAGGAATCATCTACCGGAACGGGAACGGCGGACGGCCGCTCGGGGTCGACATGACCCTGATGCTCCAGTCCATGAAGCACCGCGGCCCCGACTCGACCGGCTACGCCCTCTACGGGCCGGCGTCGGATCTCGTGCTCGTGCGGTTCACGCTGGCCGACGCCAACGACCCGCGTGACTTCGAGTTCGCCGACCGGCTCGTGCGCCACCGCGCCGAGGTCGAGGGGCGAATGCGCGAGCTCGGCGCTCAGATCATGAACATGGAGGTCGACACCGAGTACGCCTTCCGCGCCGCGCTTCGCTACGACGGCGACCTGAAGCGCCTTGCCGACTACCTCGAGGACGTGCCCGGCTGCGAGGTGCTGTCGCTCGGGCGATCGCTCGAGATCGTGAAGGACCTGGGCGACGCCGAGACCGTCGCGGAGCAGTACGGGCTCGGCACGTTCCAGGGCACGCACGCCATCGGCCACGTCCGCATGGCGACGGAGTCGGACGTCGACATCTCGGGCGCGCACCCCTACTGGGCCTACCCGTTCGCCGACGTCGCGGTCGTCCACAACGGCCAGCTCACGAACTACTTCCAGTGGAAGCGCCGGCTCGAGCGCTCCGGACACCGCTTCCAGTCGGAGTGCGACTCCGAGATCATCGCGGTCTACCTGGCCCAGAAGATGAGCGACGGCCTGTCGCTCGAGGAGGCCATGAACGCCAGCCTCGACGATCTGGACGGCGTCTTCACGTACATCTGCGTAACCGGCGAGGCGCTCGGCGTCGCGAAGGACGAGATGGCGGCCAAGCCGCTCGTCCTCTACGAGGGCGACGACATGGTGGCGCTCGCATCCGAGGAGATCGCGATCCGGGCCGTCATCGACCACGAGATCGAGACCTACGACCCGTATGAGCGGGAGGTGCTGGTATGGACGCGCTAGTCGGCGAACGGCGCATCTCGTATGACGCGCGCGGCCTGGCCGAGCCCGACGCCGATGTTCCGGGCGTCTCGGAGGTGTCGGGCGAGACCGCGGTGTTCGATGCCGCCGGCCTCACGACCCGGCAGATCAACCTGGAACTGCGCTCGCTCCTCTACGAGCAGGGCGTCAAGGACGTGACCGTCAAGAACCCCGGGTCGAAGCACTCGATCGGGGTCGGGATCCTCACCCGCTGCAAGATCACCTACGAGGGCAGCCTCGGCTACTTCGGGTGTGGCCTGATCGACGGCCCCGAGGTGCACATCACCGGCCGAGTCGGCTGGTCGGCGTGCGAGAACATGATGTCAGGCGTCGTCGTGATCGAGAGCAACGCCGGGTCGCTGACCGGGGCGGCGCTCCGCGGCGGCGACATCGTGGTGAAGGGCCGCGTCGGCGCGCGCAGCGGCATCGACCAGAAGGGCGGGACGATCATCACGCTCGGGTCGGCTGGCTCGATGACCGGCTTCATGATGCAGCGCGGCCATCAGATCATCTGCGAGGACGCGGGGCCGGGCCTCGGCGACTCGATGTACGACGGCATCATCTACGTCGGCGGCAAGGTGAAGGCGCTCGGCATCGACTGCGTGCCCGGCGAGTGGACCGAGGCCGACACCGAGTTCGTGAACCGCAAGTTCTCGATCTATGGCCTCGGGTCGCCGCCCGAGTTCCAGAAGTTCGTGTGCGGGAAGAAGCTCTACAACTACGACAACCTCGAGCCCTCAGAGCGGAAGCTGGTGCTGTAGATGCCATCGGACAAGACATCCTCCAAGCGCAACGTCCTCGGGCGAAGCGGCATCTTCACCCAGGAGGTCATCGACGACATCCACGTGAAGGCCGAGCTCGGCCGTTACCGCATGCGCGGCTTCTCGATGTTCAAGCCGATCCCGCACTGGGACGAGCTGATGTTCATGCCGGGCACGCTGACCCGGTTCGTGATCGAGGGCTACCGCGAGAAGTGCGAGACCAAGACGGTGCTGGGCGCGCGCTTCGCGAAGAAGCCGATCGAGCTCGACATCCCGGTCTACATCACGGGCATGAGCTTCGGCGCGCTGTCGCTCGAGGCCAAAATGGCGCTGGCCAAGGGCGCGTCGATGGCGGGCACCGCCACCTGCTCCGGCGAGGGCGGCATGATCCCGCCCGAGCGCGACCTCTCGACGAAGTGGTACTACCAGATCATCCAGAGCCGGTACGGGTTCAACCCGCACCACCTGATGCTCGCCGACGGCGTCGAGTTCTTCATCGGCCAGGGCTGCAAGGTCGGCCTCGGCGGGCACCTGATGGGCCAGAAGGTCACCGAGCAGGTCGCCGAGATGCGTTCGCTGCCGGCCGGCATCGACCAGCGCAGCCCGGCCAGGCACCCGGACTGGCTCGGCCCCGACGACCTGTCGCTGAAGGTCCAGGAGATCCGCGAGGCCACCGATTACCAGGTCCCGATCCAGCTGAAGCTGGGGGCGGCCCGGGTCTACGACGACGTCCGGATGTCGGCCAAGTGAGGTCCGGACGTCATCTACCTGGACG
>JBOHBE010000138.1:0-4821 GCA_050698235.1 Gaiellales bacterium | reverse complement strand
GACCGAGAGTCGAGGGCGCCGCACCTCCTGGGGCTCTTCGACCTCGACGGCTTCAAGCAGTTCAACGACACGTTCGGCCACCCTGCCGGCGACGCGCTCCTCGCCCGGCTCGGCCTGCGTCTCTCCGACGCCGTGGCGGGCGGCGCAACGGCGTACCGGATCGGCGGCGACGAGTTCTGCGTCCTCATGCCGGTCGGTGACGACGACCCGTTCGTGACGGCTGACCTCGCCGCCAAGGCGCTGTCGGAGGCGAGTGACGGAGTCGTCGTCGAGTGCTCGTACGGGACCGCGGCGATCCCGGCCGAAGCGGCCACGATGGAGCAGGCACTCCGCCTTGTCGACCATCGCCTCTACGACCGGAAGACCGGCCGGTCGTCGGCCAGCCGGCAGAGCACCGACGTGCTCGTGCAGGTCCTGCGGGAGCGCGGCGCCGACCTCCACGGGCACCTGGTCGAGGTCGCCCAGCTCGCCGCGGCGACCGCCCGGGCGATGCGGGTGCCGCACCACGAGGTGAAGAGGATCGAGCTGGCGGCCGAGCTCCACGATGTCGGGCAGACGGCCATCCCGGACACGATCCTGACGAAGCCGGGGCCACTCGACGCCGCCGAGCGCGAGGTCATGCGACGGCATCCGCAGATCGGCGAGCGGATCGTCCGCGCGGCACCGTCGCTGGCGCGCACGGCCGACCTCGTGCGCGCGAGCCACGAGCGCTACGACGGCCAGGGCTATCCCGACCGGCTCCCCGGCCAGGCCATTCCGCTGGGGGCCCGCATCATCGGGGTGTGCGACGCCTACGTGAAGATGGTGACCGACCAGCCGTATCAGCGCGCGATGTCGTCGGCCGAGGCGCTCGACGAGTTGCGCCGCGAGTCGGGGGCTCAGTTCGATCCGGCGGTGGTCAACGTCGTGTGCGACCTCGTCGGCCACTACGGCAGGCACGCCGCCGCGGCCTGACCGGCGCCTCTACTCCTCGGGCGTGTTCAGGTAGTCGATCGTCGCCGTGCGCAGGTCGGTGAAGTCGTCGAGCTGGATCCGGCCCCAGCCGGTCTTCGTCCCGGCCGCACCGCCGAACGGCGGCCGCCCCTCCCAGTAGCCGGTCGTCTCGTTGACCTGGATGCTGCCCGCGCGGATCTCGTGGATGAACCGGAATGCCCGCCGCAGGCTCGACGTGAACACCGCCGCCTGGAGGCCGAGGTGCGAGTCGTTCGCAAGCGCGATCGCCTCGTCGTCCGAGCCGAACGTGGTGATCGGCAGCACCGGCCCGAACGACTCCTCCCGGAAGAGCAGCGTCTCGGGCGACACCGAGTCGACGACCGTCATCTCGTAGTAGAGGTCGGTCGGGAACCCCTCGGCGCGGCGACCGCCCACGAGCACTCGCGCGCCGTGGTCGCCGGCGTCGGCCACGTGCCGGTCCATCTTCGCGGCGACCGGCTCGTTGTTGAGCGGGCCCATCGTCGTCGTGTCCTCGAGCGGGTGTCCGAGCACGACCTCGCCGGCCCGCTCGAGCACGAGCTCGACGAACGCGTCGTGCACCCGCTCCTCCACGAGCACGCGCTCGGTCGCAACGCACACCTGGCCCGCGAGGTACGCAGCGCCCTCGACGGCCGCCGAGGCGGCGGCGGCCAGATCGGCGTCGGCCAGCACGATCTGCGGGCCGTTTCCCGACGCCTCGATCAGCGTGCGCTTCATGCCGGCGGCGCGGACGATCGCCTCGCCCGTGCCGTGCGAACCGACGAACCCGATCGCGTCGACGCCCGGATGCGTCACGAGCGTCTCGCCCGCCTCGCGGGCGCCATGCACGACGCCGACGGCGCCCGCCGGAAGGCCGGCCTCCGCGAGGATCTCGACGAGGCTCTGCCCCGAGAGCGGCGTGAACTCGCTCGGCTTCAGGATGACGGCGTTCCCGGTCGCGAGCGCGGGCGCGATGAGCTCCGACGGGATCATCATCGGGAAGTTCCAGGGCGTGATCATCGTGAAGACGCCGTTGGGCTTCCGGAACGTGAAGACGACCTTGCCGCGGCGCTCGCTCGGGATGACCGCCGTGTCCATGCGCTTCACGTCCTCGGCCGCCATGCGGAGGTTCCCGACCGTCTCCTCGATCTCCTCGACCGCCTCGCTTCGCCACGGCTTCCCCTGCTCGAGCGCGAGCTCGCGGGAGAGGTCGTCGTAGCGCTCCTCGATGATGTCGGCGGCCCGGTGAAGGAGCGCCGCCCGCTCGTGCACGGTCATCTCCTCGAGCAGCGGCTGGGCGGCGCGAGCCGCGCGGACGACCGCGTCGATCTCGCCGGGCTCGTGATCGGTACCTCGCCGAGCTCCTCGCCGGTGGCCGGGCTCCGCACCTGGATCGACGCCGTCGTCGCCATGCCGGCCACTTTAGACTGCCGCACCATGCCGCCGACGCCGCTCGAGCCCGCACCCGCCGCCCTGGCTCAGGGACGCGACGTCTGGCTGAAGCGCGAGGACCAGCACGAGCTCGGCGCCTTCAAATGGCGCGGCGCGCTGCCGGCGATGCGCGCGTTCCGCGACGCCGGGGCCACCACGGTCGTCACGGCGTCGACCGGGAACCACGGCGCGGCCTCGGCGTGGGCGGCCGCGCAGCTCGGCATGCGCGCCATCGTCTACGCGCCGGAGGGCTCGACGCAGGCGAAGCTCGACCTGATCGAGCAGCACGGCGGCGAGATGCGGATCTTCGGTGCCGACTTCGACCTGGCCAAGGACGAGGCGGAACGCGTGGCGGGCGCGGAGGGCATGCCGTTCTTCGCCGACGGCGCCGAGGAGCCGCAGTACGGGGGATACGCCGAGATCGCGGACGAGGTGCTCGACCAGCTCGGCGCGGCTCCCCGCGCCATCGTCGTCCCCGTCGGGAACGGCGCACTCCTGGGAGGCATCGGGCTGCGGCTGGCCGGGCGCGCGCCCCAGACGCTGCGGATCGGCGTCGTCGCCACGGCGGCTCCGGTGATGGCCGAGAGCTGGGAGGCGGGACGCCTCGTGGAGGGTGGCGCCGACCCGACGATCGCCGACGGCCTGGCCGTGCGCGTGGCGATCCCCTACGCGGTCGAGGTGCTGGCGCGGGCGGCCCAGCGCATGATTCGCGTCGACGAGCGCCAGCTGGCCGTGGCGATCGGGGCGTTCGCCGCCGCCGGGATCCGCGTCGAGGCGTCGGCGGCGGCCGCGCTCGCGGCTCTTCCAGAGGTCGAGCCCGTCGACGGGCCGGTGGTGCTGATCGTGACCGGCCGGAACATCGACGAGGCGCTCTACCGCCGCGCGGTCGACGACCCCGGGTCGTTCCCGACCCGAAACGCCACGACGTAGACGACGGCCGCCACGGCGAGCAGCGCCGCCCATGCCGGGCGAGGGCCGGGCGTGAGGACGTACGGGAGGCCGCGCGACACGGTCCCGCGCTTTTGGAGCTGCTCGAGCCAGAAGTCGTCCGCAGCCACCGCGAGCCCATAGACCGCGATGAGCGCGAGGTAGGCGCCGAGCAGCGGCCGCATCACCGTCGGGCGCATCCGCCTGAGCGGTCGGCGGAGGCCGAACGCCGTCGCGGCCAGGAGGATGCCGTCGATGCCCTCGTGGTTTCCGAGGTGGACGGCGACCAGAGCCGGCTCCCCCGGCTCGGGCACGATCGCCTTCGAGACGTAGATGTCGTCGAGGACCGGCACATCACCGGTGTAGAGGCCGGCCCCCGCCAGGATCCAGGGGAGCGCGATGGCGATCAGAACGGGCACCACCGCAATCGCAAGGAGATCCCCGCGGGTCAGGGGCTCACGCGGGCCTGCCCCGCGGAGCCAGACGGCGACGAGCGTCAGCCCGAATGCGAGAAGCACGCCGACGGCCGCCGGGAGGTTCCGCGGGTGGGCGTCGAGGTGGTCGGGGTCGAGAACGTCCGGAAGCGCGATCGTCGCGGACAGGGCAATCGCTGCGGCGGCAGTGATCGTCGTCCCCCAGCGAACCCCGGCCGAGGCCGGTCCGGCGAGGATGCGATCGGCAGCCACGACCACGATGGCGACGGCGGCGATCGCGACCGGCCAATCGAGAAAGACGAGCGTCCGCGCCGCGCCCCCGGCAAAGCCGCTTCTCGTGACGTTGTAGAGCTCGATTGGCGGGAACCTGGCGTACGTCTCCCAGACGCCAACGGCCACGACGCCCCAGACGGCCCATGCGACGAGCGCCTCCTGAAGGCCGGGGCCGCCGGCCGGGCTGGTAGTTTGGGCCGCCCGACCGCCGCCCAGGAGGGACCGCATGGATCGCATCATCGCACTGACCGCCGCCACGCTCGCCGGGGCGGTGATCGCCACGCAGGCGCCCACCAACGCCGCGCTCGGCCGCTCGATCGGCGACCTCCGAGCGGTCGTCGTCAACTTCGCCGTCGGCGGGCTCGTCGTGGCGGTGGTCGCACTCATCGTCGGGGGAGGCCTCGGCGGCCTGGGTGCCGACCCGGTGCGCTGGCACTACCTCGGCGGGCTGGCCGGCGCGGGGTTCGTCACGGTCGCCATCCTCACGATCGTGCCCCTCGGCGTCACACTCCAGACCGCGGCCATCATCGTCGGGCAGCTGACGATGGCCGCCGTGGTCGACCACTACGGCCTGCTCGGTGTCCAGGTGCGTCCGCTCACGGTGGCGCACGCGGGAGGCCTCGGCCTGCTCGCCGCCGGGGTGGCGATCCTGGCGAAGACTTAGCCCAGCGGTCAGTCGACGAACGGCCCGCGGAAGACGCGGCGCACGGGCGCCGGCTCGGGAGCGCGTGCGGGCCGCTCGGGGGCGGCCGGCGGCGGCGCGGGCGGCGGCGATGCGCCGAGCTCGCGCTCGACATCGCCGATC
>JBOHBE010000137.1:0-2438 GCA_050698235.1 Gaiellales bacterium | reverse complement strand
GACCTGCGCAGGTCGGGCGTCCGGCATGTGGCCCTCGCCACGGGCGATGTCGAGAGCACGGCCGATGCCGTGGGACGGGCCGCGGGCGTCGACCGCATCTACGCGCGCCAGTCGCCGCAGGACAAGCTGGAGCTCGTGCGCATGCTGGCCGCCAGGGCGGACCTCGCGCCGGTCGTGATGGTCGGCGACGGGATCAACGACGCGCCCGCGCTCGCGCTTGCGGACGTCGGCATCGCGCTCGGCGCTGCCGGCGCCACGATCGCCTCCGAGGCGGCCGACGCTGTGATCGCGGTCGACCGGATCGACCGCGTGGCCCGCGCCGTGGCGATCGGCAGGCGATCGCTCCGGATCGCGCGCCAGAGCGTCATCGCAGGGCTCGGCCTCAGCATCGTCGGCATGGGATTCGCGGCCGCCGGATACCTGCCGCCCGTGGCGGGCGCGCTCTTCCAGGAGGTCATCGACGTGGCCGTCATCCTGAACGCGCTGCGGGCCCTGGGAGGCGGCGGCCCGTGACGAGCGCCCGCCCCGGCTCTACGCCGCCGGCCGGAGCGTGATCGCGCCGACGGGGCACGCGGCGCACAGCCGCTCCGCCCGGTCGCGGGGAAGCAGCGGCACGAGAGCACGCGCACAGCCGTGCTCGTCGAGCTCCACGGCCGCGGCGTCCTCTGCGACGCACTCCCCGTAGCCGACACAGGCGTCGGGGTCGATGATGATCTGGGTGTCCATGGTCTCCTCCGGTGGGTCAGGCCGCCACGAGGCGGCGGGCGTCGTTCAGGCGATGGGGCGAATTCAGGAGCAGCACGCATGCCGCGCGGCCGTCATCGGCATGGCCGACGTGCAACCCGTCGCGCAGCGACCACTCGCACACCGCGGGCTCGAACCCGACCTGCTGCACCCGGAGCGGGCCGATGTCCGAGAACCAGTAGGGATCGCGGGAGAACGGCTGGTTCGATCCCAGGATCGCCCGCGCGACGTGGTCGCCTCCGGCCCGGGCGTTGTCCCAGTGCGGGATCGCGATCCTGCCGAACCGCGGGTGCGGGAACGCCGCTGTGTCGCCGCACGCCCACACGCCGTCCAACCCCTCGACGGCGAGCCGCTCGTCGGTGTCGACCGTCGGCCCGGCCCCGAGCGCGCCGGGCAGCGTCGAGGCGACCCCGGCAGCGGTCACGATGACGTCGGCCGCGATGCGACCGTGCGTGGACGACTCGATGATGTGCGAGCCGCCCGGGACGGGCACGATCCGGTCGAGGACGCTGCCCCCGGCAAACGCCACTCCGAGCGCGGCCAGCACGCGTCTTGCCTCCTCGCCAACGGCACGGTGCAGCCGGCCCAGCGGCAGCTCGGCCCGCTCGAACAGCGTGACCTGATGGGACGCCGACAGCGTGGCGGCCGTCTCGGTCCCGATCAGGCCGGCGCCGATGACCGCCACCCGCCGACCCGGCCGCTCGAGGCGGGGAAGCAGTTCCTCGAGCCCTGCCGGGTCGGCGTTCTGGTGGGCGACCCCGATCCCGGGGATGGGCGGCCTGGTCAGGCGCAGGCCGGTCGCCCAGACGAGCTCGTCGAACGCGTGGTCCTGGAGCTCGCCGCGCGCGCAGGCCCGGACGCCGATCCGCCGACGGTCGAGGTCCAGATCGACCGCCCAGCCGTCGAGGTGGCGGATGCCGGCGGCCGCGAGGTCGTCGGCGGTCGCCAGGTACGGCGCCGAGCCGCGAACGAGGGCCCGCTTCGAGAGCGGAGGGCGGTCGCAGGGCAGCCCCGGCCCGATCAGCGTCACCGGGACGCCGCTCTCGGCCAGGCGGCGGGCGCAGGCGTACCCGGCGACGCCGTTGCCCACGACGGTGACATGTCCAGCGGCGTTCACGGCTCGCTCCCCTCGATCTCGAGCGCCGCACGGGCCGGCAGCCGCTCCGCCGACGGTGCGCGTCGAACGGCGGGCACCGGCCGCTCGATCCACCGGTACCAGGCGGCGCCGCCGACGATCGCAGCTGACGTCGCGTAGACGGCCAGCGCAAAGGCCGAGCGCGAGTCGGTCCCGGCAGTGACCCCATGGATCAGCGACAGGCCCCAGACCGCATAGCCGAAGTAGTGGAGCGACCTCCACGCGCGCTGGCTCATCCACCGCGCCTGCTTCAGTCGGAACGACAGCGGAAGGGCGATGATGAGCCACAGCGCTGCGGCTCCGACAACGACGCTGGGCCGCGAGTGGAGCCCGACCAGCGAGGCGAGCGTGACCCGGGCGTAGCGGTCGAGCATGAGCGCTCCGATGTGGATCGCCACGGCGACCAGCCCCAGCGATGCCAGGAACCGGTGGTAGGCCATCTGCGGCGCCGGCGGGCGCCAGACGCGGGCGCTGAGCGCGATGCCCCACGCTACGACCAGGGTGTAGCAGGCGAACGCCACGAACGCGCTCGCACGGGCGACATCCCACAGGATCATGC
>JBOHBE010000136.1:0-1709 GCA_050698235.1 Gaiellales bacterium | reverse complement strand
GCCGTGCACGCCGCGTGTGCGGTGCGGAGCCCGTCCGTCGAACTGGTCGCGGTCGCATCGGCGCGCGGTCGCGCGAGCCGCGAGCGCGTCGGGCCGCTCGACCCGGCGGTGCAGCTCCTGACACTCGACGAGCTCTTCGCGAGCGACGAGGTCGAGGCGATCATGGTGTGCACGCGCACCAGCGACCACCCTGCCCATGCCGCCGAGGTGCTCGGGCGTGGGAAGCATCTGCTGCTCGAGAAGCCCGGCGCGATCACCGTCGCCGCGCAGGCGCTCATCCGCGACGTCGCCGCGGCGCATCCTGGGCCCGTCGTGATGGTGGCGTACCACCGCCGCCACGACGCCCGCTTCCGCGAGCTGGCCGAGCGCGTCGCGGCGGGCCAGATCGGCGAGCCGTTCTCGATCCACCTGGTGAGCCGCGAGGCCTTCCCGCCGAGCGAGGCCGACGTCGCCGCGGGCGGGTTCATCATGGACGTGGGCGTCCACGACTTCGATACCGCGCGGTGGCTGCTCGGCCGGGATCCGACGGCCGTCTTCACGCAGGTGCACGCGCCGGTCTTCCCAGACACCGACGTCGATAACGCCTACATCACGATCGCGCTCGGCGACGCGGCGGCGACCGTGAACCTCTCGCGGACGTCGCCCTACGGCATGGACATCCGCTGCGAGATCGTGGGGCCGGGTGGGTCGATCCAGATCGGCGAACCGGCCGTCGGCGGGGGGACGGTGATCCTGACGGCCGAGTCGCGCAGCGCCTTTCCCGCCGACTGCCGGGGCCGGTTCAGCGCGGCGTACCAGGAGCAGATGGACGCCTTCGGGCGAGCCTGCCGCGGAGAGGCGACGGCCGGCGCAACGCTCGAGGACGACCGATGGGCTGTGGCGACAGCCGTGGCCGCGCGGGCGAGCGGCGCCCGCGGCGAGCGGCTTCAGGTCGGTCCTTCCTGGGACTGGAGTTCGGGCGGCGCGGCGGTTTGATGCGACTCACGGCAGGCAGGACAGGCTGAGCGTCCCCGACGTCGCGTGTTCGTTCGCGTCGCCCTCGCCGACCAGGACGCAACCATCGATCGCGATCGGGCTCTGCCAGTGACCGGTCGCTGCGGCCAGCGTGGCGACCGGGTTCGGGGAGCCCGGCCGGTAGATGTTGATTCCGCCGCCCGTCGGGTCGTAGACGTAGACCAGGCCGCCGGCGATCACCGGGCTCGTCCCGGCCGTGTCGTTTGACCACGTGTTGAGGAGCCGGGGCGTGCCGCTCCCCGTGAGCCGGTAGGCGGCGGTGCCCGCGGACGTGGCGATGAACACGTTCCGTCCGGCCACCGCGGGCGCCGTGAACATCGACTGTGCGCCGGGCGTGGGCAGCGTCTGCACCACGGCCATCCGGTCGATGTCGATGAGGCGCAGGAGTCCGTCCTTGCCGCCCTGGATGCCGTAGAGCCGCCCGTCGACACCGCGCACCAGCGCCGGCGCGGTCGAGCCGAGGTCGACGTCGCCGGAGTTGAGCTCGTCCTGGTTGGGCGGCGTCCAGCTCGCGACGAGCTCGCCGGCGTCGGGTGAGAGCTCGAGCACGCTGTCGCCCCATGCCGTCTGGCCGTCGTATGGGGCGTTGCCCGTTGCGACGAGGATGCGGCCGGTGCCGGGCTCGACCCCGGCGCCGGCGCGGGCCCAGATAGCCGAGTCGGAGTCGGGGCAGGTCGACGGGTCGATGATCTCGT
>JBOHBE010000135.1:0-2545 GCA_050698235.1 Gaiellales bacterium | reverse complement strand
GGCGGAGCGTCGTCGTGGCCGAGTCGAACGGCGAGACGGCCTGCTCGTCCTGCACGAAGTCGCCGAGCTCGGACTCCTCCTCCTCGCCGATCGGCTTCTCGAGGCTGACCGGGAGCTGGGCCATGCGCTGGATCTCGCGCACCTCGTCGGCGGTCATGCCGAGCTCGAGGGCGATCTCGTCGGGCCGCGGCTCGCGCCCGAGGCGCTGCACCAGCTGGCGCTCGATGTGGACGACACGGTTCAGCTTCTCGACCATGTGTACGGGGATGCGGATCGTGCGGGCCTTGTCGGCGATCGCGCGCGTCACGGCCTGGCGGATCCACCACGTGGCGTAGGTCGAGAACTTGTAGCCCTTGCGGTAGTCGAACTTCTCGACGGCTCGGATGAGCCCGAGGCTCCCCTCCTGGATCAGGTCGAGGAACGACAGTCCGCGCCCGAGGTAGCCCTTCGCGATCGAGACGACGAGGCGCAGGTTGGCCTCGGTCATCTGCTGCTTGGCGAGCATGTCGCCCCGCTCGATGCGCTTCGCGAGGCTGACCTCCTGGTCGGCCGTGAGGAGCGACACCTTGCCGATCTCGCGCAGATAGAGCCTGAGGGAGTCGAGGCTCGGCTCGACGGTCAGGTCGAGCTCGGGGGCCTTCTCGCCGTGGAGGGCGGCGTCACCCTGTGCGGTCTGCTTGGAGTCCGCATCGAGCAGCTCGATGTTGTGGTCGAGCAGGTAGGTGTAGAAGTCCTCGAGCTGCTCCTTGGAGAGCTCGACCTCCTCCAGCGTCGAGGCGACCTCGTCGTAGGTCAGGTAGCCCTTGTCGTGGCCTTCCTGAACCAGCGTCCGCAGCTCCTCGATGTCCGCAAGCGCGGTGTCGACCGTGAGCATGGGCCCCCTCGCAAACGTCGGTTGTTGTTCGGACCGGTGAAGCACAGAAGACACCGGGTTCGGGTAATGCAGCAAGGCCCCCGAAACCGGCGAATGGGGAACAAAACGGATCGCAGACGTGGCCAGTATAGCCGTGGTTTCGCCGCCCACAAGAGCGCGGACGAATCCAATTCAGTCCAGCGACTGAACGTCTACCCGGCGCGGGTGGAGAGCTCCACCCGGGCGGTGAGGCGGACTACCCGATCGCCGACGAAGTTGGGGATCACCGGCTCGGCGAACTCCTCGAGCTCGTCGGGCACCGAGTCCCACCCGAGCACCTGCCGGAGCGTCTCGATCAACACCGGGTCGGCGGCCCGATAGCCGCCGTCCTCGACGCGGACGGCGACGCCCAGCTGCTCGCCGGCGATCCCCACCGACGCCAGCGCCTCGGCCCCGCCCTTGGCGACGACGCCGGGCAGGGCGCGCATCAGCTCGGTGTCGAGATCGCCGTCGCCGCGCACCAGCTCCGGGTGGGCGCGCATGGCCGCGAACTGGCGCGGGAGCTCCTCGGGCAGACGGGCGTACATCGTGGCGATCGTGGTCAGGGGGAGCTCGAACGCGACGACGCCGCAGCCGTCGGTGCACGTCGGGATCGACTCCGTCGCGAGGCCGGTACGGGCCGCGACCTCGGCCAGCGCCGCGTCCTGCGACGGGTGCCCGGGGTGGCGATATCCCGCGGTGTCCCAGCCCGAGTGCACCGAGAGCGCGAGGAAGCCGAGGTGGTTCCCGGAGCAGTTGTGGCGGAGCTTCTCCTCGGGCGTCCCGATGCAGTTGTCGAGCGCATCGGCGGTGAGCCCGCAGGCCCGAAGGCCGCGCTCGACCGCCTGGACGTGGATGTCCTGCCCCATGTGCGACGCGCACGTCACGGCCAGCACGCGGTCGTCGAGGCCGAGCGCGTCGAACCCGCCCGAAGCGATCAGCGGCTCGACTTGGTGCGGCTTCGCGCACGAGCGCATCGTCGTCGGCCGATCGACGTCCCCGCAGCCCGCGACGAGCGTTCCGTCCACCCGCGTCACGGCGACGTGAACCAGGTGCGTGCTCTCGACGAGCCCGTTTCGTGCGACGGTGACAAGCGCGGGCTCGGGCACTCGCGTCACACTACAGCGCGTGGACGTCGGCGCAGACCTGAAGTGGACCGACCCCGAGTGGCTCGCGGACACCCACGACTGGGTCATCGAGTCGCTCGACCGGCTCGACCTCACGCTGATGGGACCGATCGAGCAGCCGCGCGTGCGGCCGTGGGCGACCCTGCTCCGTGCGCCGAGCAGCGAGGGGCCCGTGTGGTGCAAGGGGATGATCGACGCGGTCGCCCACGAGCCTGTCGCGATCTCGATCCTGGCCCGCGCGGCGCCCGACCGGCTGCCCCGGCTCCTCGCCGCCGACCGCGCGCGGGGCCTGATGCTGACCGCCGACGGCGGGACGCGGCTACGCGACCTCGAGGTGCCCAGGCGAAATCCGAAGCGTTGGATGGAGATGCTGCGCGCCTACGCCCGCCTCCAGCGGGCGGCCGAGGGCGCGGCCGGCGAACTGGTGGCCGCCGGCGTGCCCGACCGGCGGCTGGCGGTCATGCCCGGCCAGGTCTCGGCGCTGGTTGAGCAGCTCGAGCCGCCCGGAGCCGGCGAGCTCGTGCCC
>JBOHBE010000134.1:0-3070 GCA_050698235.1 Gaiellales bacterium | reverse complement strand
CGCTTCAGCTTGGGCAGCGACTTGCCGCCCACGATCAGGTTGCCGGAGGTGACGTCGAGCTCCTTCAAGAGCAGCTTGATGAAGGTCGACTTACCTGAGCCGGACGGGCCGACCAGGAACACGAACTCGCCCTTGTCGATCTGCACCGAGACGTCGTCGAGGCCGATGATCGCCGGCTCGTAGGTCTTGGTGACCGCGTCGAGGATGATCATCGCCAGCGCGGCGGGCGCAGGGTCGCCCATGCGTGCGCGGGGAGGCGCCGTGGGCTCGAGGGTGGGCGTGGGCACAGCCACGACGGCCTGCTGGAGTTCGGTCTCGTCGCTCATGGGCGGATTGGGGCGCGCAGACAGGCGATTCCCCGGGTTCCAGGGTAACGGTCGGCTCGGACAGGCGCAAACGGCAACACGCTACGTCGCCGCCGCCCGGCGCAGGAGCTCGGCGTGGACGAGCTCGTCCAGGTCGCCGTCGAGGACGCCCTGGGCGTTTCCGATCTTGAGGTTCGTGCGGTGGTCGTTCACCATCGTGTAGGGGTGCAGCACGTACGAGCGGATCTGCGACCCGAACGAGATGTCCTGGGCCTCGCCGCGCTCCTTGGCGAGCACCGCCTCCCGCTCCTCGCGCTCGCGCTCGAGCAGCCGCGATTTCAGGATTCGCATCGCCTGCGCCTTGTTCTGGAGCTGTGACCGCTCGTTCTGGCACTGCACGACGATCCCTGTCGGGAGGTGGGTGAGCCGCACGGCCGAGTCCGTCTTGTTGACGTGCTGGCCGCCGGCGCCCTGAGAGCGGTACGTGTCGATGCGCAGATCGGCCTCGTCGATCTCGACGGCGACGTCGTCGTCGACGAGCGGCGAGACCTCGACCTGGGCGAACGAGGTGTGCCGCCTGTGGGCGGAGTCGAACGGCGAGAGGCGCACCAGCCGGTGCACGCCCTTCTCGGCCTGGATGATGCCGTAGGCGTTCTCACCGGTGAGCGTGAACGTGGCGCTCTTCAGCCCCGCCTCCTCCCCCGGGGTCGCCTCGAGGATATGGGTCTTCAAGCCCCGCGCCTCGGCCCAGCGCAGGTACATGCGAAGCAGGATCTCGGCCCAGTCCTGGCTGTCGGTGCCGCCCGCGCCGGCGTGCACGCCGACAACCGCCGGCCCGGAGTCGTACTCGCCCGTGAAGAGCGCCTCCTCCTGGAGCTTTCGCATGTCGCGGTCGAGGCTCGTGAGCGCGCGCTCGAGCTCGCCGCGCCAGTCGGCGTCCTCGGCCGCCATCTCGAGCATCGTGTCGAGCTCGGCGGCCTCCGAGCTCAGGCGCTCGTAGGTGTCGAGCTTGCCCTGGGTGCGGTGAAGCTCAGAGGACGTCCGGGCAGCGCGGCGCTGGTCGTCCCAGAAGCCCTCTGCAAGCGTCTCGCGCTCGAGCTCCGCCCGGCGCGACTCGAGTGCATCCGGGTCAAAGGTAATCACGGACCCAGTGCAGCTGGGCCCTCAACTCCTCGACCGCGGCGCGCAGGTCGTCGACCGACCGCGGCTCGGTGCCCTCGACGCTATGCGCCATGGCACCGCTTGAACTTCTTGCCGGAGCCGCACCAGCACGGGTCGTTGCGGCCGACCGTCCGCTCGGGGTCGAGCTGGCGCTGCTCGACGACGGGGAAGCCGTTCTGCTCGGGCTCGTCGTCGAACTCGGCCTCGCCGGCGCCGGCGGCGAGCGCCTCGAGCGTGGCGGCGTCGGCATGGAGGTAGTCGAAGCTCTCCTGGCGCTGCGGCTGGTCGAGCTGCGGGTTCTCCTCGACCTGAACCTCGGCGTGCATGAGGAAGCGGACGACCTCCTGCTTCACGAGCATGTCCATCTCGCCGAACATCATCTCGGCCTCGAGCTTGTACTCGACCAGCGGATCCTTCTGGGCGTACCCGCGGAGTCCGATCCCCTGGCGCAGGTAGTCGACGTTGTCGAGGTGCTCGCGCCAGCGGGTGTCGAGCACCTGGAGCGTGATGAAGCGCTCGACGCTCCGCGCCAGCTCGGGGCCCCACTCGGTCTCGCGCTCCTCGTAGAAGCCGGCGGCGTCGTCGAAGATCCGGTCGAGCAGCTCCTCGAGCGTGATCTTCTCGCGATCGATCGCGTTCGGCTCGAGGCGCATCGGATAGAGCGAGTGCAGGGCGACCCACATGCCGTCCCAGTCCCAGTCCTCGGCGAACTCGGCCTCGGTGTGGGCGGACACGGCGGCCTCGATCACCTGCTCGATCCAGCCGGGCTGCTCCTCGGAGCCGTCGACGAGGATCTCGCGCAGGTCGCCGCCCTCGAGGATCCCGCGACGGGTGGCGTAGACCTGCTTTCGCTGCTCGTTCATGACGTCGTCGTACTTGACGACGTTCTTGCGGTTCACGAAGTGGAACTCCTCGACCTTCTTCTGGGCGCCCTCGATCTTGTTGGTGAGCATCTTGGCCTCGATCGGCTCGCCGTCGGGCGGCCCAAAGCGCGAGTCGAGGATCTTGTAGATGCGCTCGCCGGCGAAGAGGCGGATGACCTCGTCCTGGGCCGAGAGGTAGAAGCGCGACTCGCCGGGGTCGCCCTGGCGGCCCGAGCGGCCACGAAGCTGGTTGTCGATCCGGCGCGACTCGTGCCGCTCGGTGCCGAGCACGTAGAGGCCGCCGATGCCCGACACGCCCTCGGCCAGCTTGATGTCGACACCGCGGCCCGCCATGTTGGTGGCGATCGTGACCGCGCCGTGCTCGCCGGCGTTCTGGATGATCAGGGCCTCGCGCTCGTGGTTCTTGGCGTTCAGCACCTCGTGCGCGATGCCTCGGCGCTCGAGCAGGTGGGAGAGGTGCTCCGAGACCTCAACCGAGATCGTGCCGACGAGGACGGGCTGTCCGATGCCGTGGCGCTCGACGATATCGTCGACGACGGCCGAGAACTTCTCCTCCTTGGTGCGGTAGATCTGGTCGTTTCGGTCGTCGCGCACCATCGGCCTGTGCGTCGGGATCGGCACGACCTCGAGGCCGTAGATCTCGTGGAACTCGTTGGCCTCGGTGAGGGCGGTGCCGGTCATCCCCGCGAGCTTCTCGTACATGCGGAAGTAGTTCTGGAT
>JBOHBE010000133.1:0-15574 GCA_050698235.1 Gaiellales bacterium | reverse complement strand
GCCTCCAGCGGTTCGGGTGGTCTCCAGGCGCCGACGTTAGCGCAGGCCGCGGTGGCCGCGCGCGCTCCGCGGGCCAGCGCCGCCGCCGGCGAGGCGCCTTCGAGGAGCGCTGCGATGACGCCCGCGATCAGCGCGTCGCCCGCGCCGAGGGTGTCGACGACGCGGGCCGGCAGGGCGGGCTGCTCGAGGAGCTCGCCGCCCGCCAGCATCAGACATCCGTCCTTGCCACGCCCGACGACCGCCGAGCGGGCGCCGCGGCGGATCGCCTCGCGGGCCAGGTCGGCGGCGGCCCCCGCATCGGCCCCGGCCGCCGAGAGGAACGCGACCTCGAGCACGGGCGCGAGCGCCTCGAAGCGCTCGGTGCGCGGCGGTTGCGAGACGTCGTACGAGACGCGGACGCCGGCCGCGGCGACGGTTTCGAGCGCCTCGACGATGTTGCCCGGGCCGGTCGCGTGCACCCACGAGCGCGTGGCCAGGAACGCCGTCGCCTCGTCGGACGGGCGGAAGCTCCCGCTCGTCCCCAGCACCTCCGACTCGAAGATCCGCTCGCCATCGGGCGTCACGGTGATGGTCGTCACGCCGGTGTGGCCGGGGGCGACGACGACGCGGCTCATGTCGATCCCCATCGCGCCGCCCTCGGCGAGGATGAGCTTTCCCTCCGCGTCGTCGCCGATCGCCCCGACGTAGGCGGTCGGGAGCCCGGCGGCGGCCAGCCCGGCGGCGACGTTCAGCGCGTTCCCGCCCGCGAGGTCGCGGCCGATCGGCGGCAGGTAGCGGTCGACGCAGTTGTCGCCGATGGTCGCCGCGCCGGCTAGGGCCACGTCGCGCCCCCCTCCGCCAGCACCTGGTGGCCCATGAAGGCCCGGTCGTCGAGGTCGTGGATGCCGCGCATGAGCGTCGAGTACACCACGAACCACTGGAGGTCGACCTTGAGGACGAACGGCGAGAGCAGCGGGTGCAGGCCGTCGTGGTCGGCGGCGTCGAAGACGAGCGTGCGCGCGCCGCGTTCGCGCGCCAGCCGAAGGACGCGGTCGGACATGGCCCGCGACTCGTCGGTGCCGACCAGCACGGCCATGTCGGGCGTGTGGCGGTCGAGCATCTCGGCGGGCCCGTGGCGGAACTCGGCCGTCTCGATCACCGACGAGTGGATGCGCATGTTCTCCATGAAGACCGTCAGCCCGAACTTGTAGGCCAGGCCGTAGAGGGGGCCGGCGCCGACGCAGTAGACGAGGGCGGAGTCGGCCAGCGACTCGGCGCGCTCGCGGCCGACGGTGCGGCCGTTGCGGTAGGCGTCGCCGACGAGGCGCGGCAGGCCGGGCAGGAGCTCGGCGAGCTCGGCCGCGTCGGTGCTTCCGTCGGCCGCCGCCCACTCGCAGGCGAAAGCGGTCACGGCGGCCATCGGCAGGCAGTAGAGGCCCGGCGAGCCGTAGGCGATCGTCACGTCGGCCTCGTCGCCGATCGGCGTCTCGGCGCGGTTCACGAGGGCGACCGTGCGCGCCCCGCGGCTCTTGGCGAACCGGAGCGCCGCCAGCGTGTCCTCGGTTGCGCCGGAGTAGGAGGCGAGGAAGACGAGCGCCTTCGAGTCGAGCCGGCGCGGTGCGCGCCAGAGGAGCTCGTACGAGAGGGCGACGTCGGAGGCCGGGCCGCCGAGCCGGTCGCACAGGTACTTGCCGGAGTACATGCTGGCCCACGAGCCGCCGCTGCCGACGAAGTACACCTGCTCGACGCCGTTGCGCCGGGCCTCGCGCGCCAGCTCGCGGACGCGCGACGCGTCGCCGGCGAAGAACCGGGCCAGATCGTCCTCCAGGTGAGGGGCGCTGAAGAGCTCGGAGGCGTGCGCGTCCTCGACCAGGCGTTCCAGATCCTCCACGGCTGATAACGCTATCATCTCGCGCGATGACAGTCACAATCCGCGAGGTGGCGCGGGCGGCGGGGGTCTCGCAGGCGACGGCCGCGCGTGTGCTCGGAGGCTACGGGTACGCCAGCCCCGGGGCGCGCGAACGGGTCGGCCGGTCGGCCGCCCACCTCGGGTACACCCCGAACGCGGTTGCCCGAGCGCTCGTCGCGCGGGCCACGATGGCCGTCGGCCTGGTCGTCGGCGACATCCAGAACCCGTTCTTCGCCGGCTGCGCCCGCGGGCTCGCCGACGTGCTGGAGCCGGCCGGCTACACGGTGCTCCTCGCCAACGCCGACGAGGACGCCGGCCGCGAGCGCTCGGCCCTCGACGCTCTGCGGGCCCGCCGGGTCGACGGGCTCATCGTCGTGCCCGCACCGGGAGCGCGCCTTGACGAGATCGTGGAGGCGGGCGTGCCGCTGGTGCAGCTCGACCGCGCGGTGCGCGGCGTGCGGGCCGACGCGGTCATGGTCGACAACGGCGCCGCCTCGGCGCGGGCCGTCGACCACCTGCTCGAGCTGGGGCACCGCCGGATCGGCCTCGTGTCGGACTCGCCGCAGATCTCCTCGAGCGCCGAGCGGATCGCCGGCTACCGGCGGGCACTGCGGCGGGCGGGCGCCGGCCCCGACGCCGGCCTCGAGTCGATCGGCGGCTCGACCCAGGCCGACGGGCGCCGCTCCGCACACGCACTCCTCTCGCGCCCCGACCGGCCGACGGCGATCTTCACCGCCAACAACTTCATGACCGTGGGAGCGCTGCTCGCGATGCGCGACCTCGGCCTGCGGGCGCCCGAGGATGTCGCCCTGGTGGGGTTCGACGATCTCGACTGGACGACACTCGTCGAGCCGGGGGTGACGGTCGTGGCCCAGCCCGTCGCCGACCTCGGCCGCGCCGCCGGCGAGCGCCTGCTGGCCCGGATGCGCGGCGACGACGGGCCCCCGCGGCGGATCCGGCTCCCGACGACCCTGGTCGTGCGGGCGTCGTGCGGAGCGCGGCCGTGACGCCGGCGGCGCAGCTCCTCGCCGAGCTGGTCAGGGCCGACTCGACCAACCCGACGCTCGTGCCGGGCGGCGCCGGCGAGGGCGCGGTCGCGGCGATCCTGGCGCGACGGATGGAGGCGGCCGGGCTCGAGGTCGACGTGTGGGACGCCGCGCCGGGCCGGCCCAACGTGGTCGGCCGTCTGGCCGGGACGGGCGGCGGCCGCTCGCTCATGTTCTGCGGGCACACCGACGTGGTGGGCGCGGCGCCCGAGGCCTTCGTGCCGGAGGTGCGCGACGGTCGGATGCACGGCCGCGGCACGAACGACATGAAGGCCGGGATCGCCGCGGCCGTCGTCGCGGCCGAGCGGCTGGCGGCCGGGCCGCGCCTGACCGGCGACGTGCTGGTGGCGTGCGTGATCGACGAGGAGTGGGAGAGCCTCGGCGCGGAGGCGCTCGTCGAGCGCTACCGAGCCGACGCCGCCGTCCTGCCCGAGCAGACCGATCTGGACGTCGTCTTCGCCCACGGCGGGTTCGTCTGGTACGACGTCGTGAGCACGGGTCTCGAGGCGGCCGGCGGCGAGGCCGATCGCGGCGTCGACGGCATCGCGCTGGCGGCGCCCGTCCTGGCCGGGATCGTCGCGCTCGACCGCCAATTGGCGCAGCGCGCCACCGCCGAGTGGGGGCGGCCCAACATCCACGCGTCGACGATCCGCGGCGGGACGAGCTACCCGATGTTTCCGGCCGAGTGCGTGATCGGCGTCGAGCGCTGCCTCATGCCCGGCGAGACGGTCGCCGAGTCGCGCGCCGAGATGGAGCGCCTGCTGGCCGATGCGCGGGCGGCGGACGAGCGGTTCTCCGGCGTCGTCGAGACGATCATTGCCCGCGAGCCGGTGGTGCTCGACCGCGAAGAGGCGGTCGTGCGCGCGGCGGTCGCAGCGACCGCGGCTCAGACGGGGTCAGACCCTGTCGTCCGCTCCGACTACGGCTGGATGGACTCGGGCATCCTGGTCGAGGCGGGCATCCCGTGCGTCGTCCTCGGCCCCACCGGCGACGGCCTGCACACGGCCGACGAGTGGGTCGACCTGGCGTCGGTCGACGCCTGCGTCGACATCTTCGAGCGGATGGCGCGCGAGCTCTCGGCGTAACCTGGGCCACGCCGCCGGCTGTTGCCATTGACAACCCGGTTCGTGAGGACTATTGCTATCCCGTTTCGTCCATTCCGAGTGAGGGGGCAGGAATGCGGAAGTTCCTCGTGCTCGCCGCGGCGCTCGCTGCGGCGGTGTTCGTCGTGCCGGCATCGGCCGGTGCGGGGGTGAGACCGCACGGCGTGGGGTTGCTCGACTGCAACGGCAGAAGCCCCGTCCAGAAGTCGGTGCGGGTCTCGCTGGCGTGCAGCGACCCGCGCTCGATCTACGACGGCAAGTCGGCACACTTCTTCGACAACGGCCAGTACATCGGGCACGACGAGCCGATCATCCGCTTCCTCTCGAAGCGGCACGGCTCGGGCAACGACATCACCTGGCTCGAGCGGCTGCCGCGCGACCCGAAGGCCCTGCCGACGGTCGCCAAGCCCGGCGGCGACGTGACCCACTGGTTCGAGCTCTCGATCGCGCCGTGGTTCTCGATGGCGCTCTGCAACGAGCAGTCCTACCCGCTCAACCCGTGCAGGCCGCGCAGCGACTCGAACGCGCCGAGGCATCCGCCGACGTTCGACAAGGGTGGCGGCGGTAGCTCGTTCCTCGAGATGCAGTTCTACGCGCCGGGGTTCGCACCGTTCGTCGACAACGAGTCGTGCGACAACACGCACTGGTGCGCGTCGCTTCACATCAACGATCTGGAGTGCACGGCTGGGTTCACGGACTGCAACAACAACTGCGTCGAGCCCACGAACTTCGCGTTCATCCAGACGAACGGCGTCCCGACGGGCCCGCCGAGCCCGCAGCTCGCAAACGAGGCGTCGTTCACTCCGGACGAGAACACCCTCCTGATGAACCCGGGCGACCGGCTCAGGATCCACATGTGGGATGCGCGTCTCCCCGGAGGGGGCCACGCGCTCGAGACATCCATCGACGACCTGACGACGGGCAAGAGCGGGTTCATGATCGCGTCCGCCAAGAACGGCTTCATGCAGACGTCGTTCGCGGACTGCTCGGGCACGCCGTTCAACTACCAGCCCGAGTACTCGACCGCCAAGAAGGCGAACATCATCCCGTGGGCGGCGCTCGAGACCAACATCTCGACGCAGTTCGAGATCGGCCATTTTGAGCCGTGCACCTCGGTGCAGAACCCGATGCCCTTCACGTTCGGGACGTTCCACGACACGATCTGGCAGGACTGCACGAGCCCGTACGAGTCGACGACGATGCCCGACGGAGGGTCGAACCCGGAGATCAGCGATGCGCCGTGCTGGCCGAAGGGCTTCACGCACGGGGGCGCCGCGCCGCCCAACAAGGTGGCGGGGTGCATCCAGACCATCGCGCAGAACGGCGACCTGGACTTCGACGGCACGTCCTACTGGGCCGACTGGCCGAGCCGGACGACGCCGAACAACTGGCCGTCGCCCTTCCTCCAGATGCAGCCGTCGACTCGCGGCCACGGATACCCGCGGATCCAGTTCCAGACGAACGCGCCGGCGAGCGAGGTCAGCTGCCAGCCGACCGGCGCCGGCTGCGCCGTTCCTCCGCCGGGAGGCCCCGGGAAGTTCTACCCGTGGTGGACGCAGGCCAAGGTGAACGGCGAGTGCGTCTGGGAGTTCGGCCAGATGCGAAACGGCAACACCTTCGGCCGGACGAGCCAGTACGGCGGCCCGTCGGCCTACTTCTTCGGCAACCTCGAGGGCCCGATCAGGGCGAACTCGAACTGCTGATCATGTAACCCTGAGCCGGGGCCAGGCCCGAGCGGGTCTGGCCCCGGCAGGCGGTCGATAGGGTTGCGGCATGCGGCGCACGTTCGTCCTGATGTACGCGCTCGTCTTCCTGGACGAGATCGCGCTCCTCGGTCTGGTGCCGCTGCTCCCGGGCTACACCCGCACCTACGACCTCTCGACGGCCGAGGCCGGGGCGCTCCTCTCGGCCGCCCCGCTCGCGATCGTCATCGCGTCGATCCCGGCCGGGCGGTTTTCGGACAGGCTCGGATCGCGGCGCGTGACGCTCGCCGCCGGCGTGCTCATCGTGTTCTCGACCGCCGGGATGGCGGTGGCGCCGAACTTCGCCGTCCTGCTCCTCGCGCGAGGGGCCTTCGGGCTGGCCTCGGGGACGATCTGGTCGGCCGGCCTCGCGTGGATCGGCGACTCTGCCTCGGACCTCCGCCGGCCGGCCGCGCTCGGGACGGTCATCACGGTCGCCGGGGTCGGCGGCATGGCCGGCCCGGTCTTCTGCGGCTACCTCGCCGAGCACGTCGGCCGGGGCGCGCCATGGGCGGTCCTGTCCGCGGCGACCGTCGTCGTCGTGGTCGGGCTCGCGATCGCCAATCCCGGCCGAAGCGTCGCGCACGAGCACCTGCCGCTCCGCCACATCACCGGGAAGATGCGGAGCGAGCCGCTCCTGGTCGGGGCTCTCGCGATCATGCTGCTCGGCGGAGTCGGCGACGGGATCGTCAACCTGATCGCCCCACTCCAGCTCGCCGACAACGGCCTCTCGGAGGGCCGGATCGGCCTCTGGTTCTCGGTCGGCGCCGCGATCTTCATCGTCGTGAGCGCCGCGACGACGCGCATGGGCGAGCGGGCCGTGTCGCTGCGGGCCGCGGCGTTCTTCGCAGCGCTCCAGGCGGCCATCCTGCTGCCGGTCCTCGTGAGTTCGGCCACCGCCGTCATCGTCTTCATGATCCTCGCGCGCTTCGCCGTGGCCGCGCTCCCGTACACGATCGGCTACCCGCTCGCCGCCGTCGGCTCGGCGCGGCTCGGCCTGGGGACGGGCACCGTGAACGGGCTCCTCGGGCTCGTCTGGGGGGCGGGCAGCTTCGTCGCGCCGCCCGTGGCCGGCGTCATCGCCGACACGATCGGCGACCAGGCGGCCTACGGCGTGCTCGTCGGCTTCTGCCTCATCATGGCCGGGTGGATCCTGCGGTCGGCCCAGCGCGGCGCCATGCCGGCGGCGGCGCCCGCCTCATGATCCTCGCGATCGACCAGGGGACGACCGGGACGACCTGCCTCGTCGTCGACGAGCAGCTCCGGATCGCCGGCCGCGGGTACCGCGAGATCCGCCAGTCCTACCCGCAGCCGGGCTGGGTCGAGCACGACCCCGACGAGATCCTGCGTACCGTTCACGAGGCCGCCGCCGACGCCCTGCGGGAAGCGGGGATCGCCGCCACGGACTTGGCCGCGGCCGGGATCACGAACCAGCGCGAGACGACGGTCGTGTGGGGGCCGGACGGGCGCCCGCTCCACCCGGCGATCGTCTGGCAGGACCGGCGCACCGCCGAGCGCTGCCGCGAGCTCCCGGCCGACCTCATCCGCGAGCGCACGGGCCTCGTACCCGACCCGTACTTCTCGGCGACCAAGCTCGAATGGCTGCTTGCCCGGGTCGAGGGCGACGTCCGCTTCGGCACCGTCGAGAGCTGGCTGGCCTGGAACCTGACCGGCGGTGCGGCGCACGTCACCGACGCGACCAACGCGTCGCGCACGATGCTCGCGCGGCTCGACCCGGTCGCGTGGGATCCCGAGCTGACCGGGCTGTTCGGCGTACCCGCAGAGGTGCTGCCCAGGATCGTGCCGTCGAGCGGCGTGGTCGGCGAGGCCGAGATCGGCGGCGCGCGGGTGCCGCTGGCGGGCCTCGCGGGCGACCAGCAGGCCGCGCTCTTCGGCCAGGCCTGCTTCCGGGCGGGCGACGCGAAGGCCACCTACGGCACCGGCAGCTTCGTGCTGGCGAACCAGGGCGAGAGCGGCGGCCCGCCGCCGCACGGCATCCTCCGCACCGCCGCCGCCCAGCCCGGCGTGACGGCGCTCGAGGGCGCGGTCTTCGTCACCGGCGCAGCCGTGCAGTGGCTGCGCGACGGGCTCGGGGTGATCGCCGACGCCAGCGAGACGGAGGCACTCGCCCGCTCGGTCGAGTCCACAGGCGGCGTCCACTTCGTCCCCGCGCTCACGGGGCTCGGCTCGCCGTACTGGGACGCCGACGCGCGCGGCCTCATCTCGGGGCTCACCCGCGGAACGGGCCGGGCCGAGATCGTCCGGGCGGCGCTCGAGGCGATCGCCTTCCAGGCCGCCGATGTGGTCACGGCGATGGGCCTCCCTGTGCGCACCCTTCGCGCCGACGGCGGCGCGACGCAGAACGCGTGGCTCATGCAGTTCCAGTCCGACATCCTCGGGATGCCGGTCGAGGTGGCCGGCGACAGCGAGGTGACCGCGCTCGGTGCCGCTGCGCTCGCCGGCCTGGCGGTCGGCGTCTGGAGCGGGCTCGACGAGGTGGCGGCCGCCTGGCATCTCGGCGCCTGCTACGAGCCGCAGATGGGCCGCGACGAGGCGGCCGAGCGGCTCGCCGGATGGCACGCCGCGGTGGAGCGCGCGCGGTCGCGGCTCGGGTAGGGTCACGCGCCCATGGAATCCCTGACCCAGGCCCAGATCGACCTTCGGGAGCGCGCGGCGCGGTTCGTCGACGAGACGCTGATCCCGCTCGAGCTCGAGGCCGAGCGAAACGGTGGCCCGCTCCCGCCCGAGAAGGCGAACGCCGTCTCGACACGCGCGCGCGAGCTCGGGCTCTCCGGCGGGAATCACGCCGTCGACGTCGGCGGCCAGGGGTGGTCGGCGTTCGAGCAGGTGCTCGTGCAGGAGGAGCTGGGCCGGAATACCAACGGCGTCTGGTGGAACATGGGCGGGGGCTACAACGTGCTCGCGTTCGGGACGCCCGAGCAGATCGAGCGCTACCTGAAGCCGACGCTGGCCGGGAAGCGGGCCGACTCCTACGCCGTCACCGAGGGCGGCGCCGGGTCCGATGCCGGCGGCATCGCCGGGACGGCGGAGCGCACCGCGGCCGGGTGGCGCATCAGGGCCGAGAAGTGGTTCGTCACGTCGGGCGACGTGTCGGACTTCGACATCGTCATGGTGAACGTCGTCGACGGCGAGAAGCGCCTGCCGACACTCTTCCTGGTCGACCGCGACCGGCCCGGGATCGATGTCATCGACGACCCGCCGTTCGCGCACTCCTTCCCGCACGGCCACCCGACGCTGCGGTACGACTGCGAGGTCGACGCCGACGCCGTCCTCGGCGGCGACGAGATGATCGGGCGCGGGAACGACCTCCAGAACGAGTGGTTCATCGAGGAGCGCATCCACATCGCCGCGCGCTGCGTCGGCGCCATGCGGCGCCTGCTCGGCGAGGCGGTCGAGTGGGCCACCGGGCGCGAGCAGTTCGGGGGCCGGATCTATGACTTTCAGGGCGTGAGCTTCCCGCTCGCCGACTCGGCCGCCGACTGCGCCGCCGCGCGCCTCCTGACCCACGACGTGGCCCGCGCGCAGGACGCCGGGGTCGACCCGAAGCTCGTCCACGGCCGCGCCGCGATGGCCAAGCTCTTTGCGTCGGAGGCGGCGTGGCGATGCGCCGACCGGTGCGT
Source organism: Gaiellales bacterium (assembly GCA_050698235.1). GTDB lineage: Bacteria > Actinomycetota > Thermoleophilia > Gaiellales > JAICJC01 > JAICJC01. The sequence continues at coordinate 6,154 of JBOHBE010000133.1, read as the reverse complement.
GCAGGTGCACGGCGGGCGCGGCTACATGCGGACGTCAGCCGCCGAGCGGCTGCTGCGCGAGCTGCGCGTCGATCGGATCTGGGAGGGCACCTCCGAGATCCAGCGGCTGATCATCGCCCGCAGCCTCGAGCGGCGCGGGGTCGAGCGGATGCTCACGGGCGACTGACTCAGTCGTCGGCGGTGACGGACTCGCCCGTCATGGGCAGCTCGAACGTGACCTCGGTGCCCTTGCCCGGCGTGGAGTCGACGGTCGCCTTGCCGCCCGCGAGCTCGGCCCGCTCGAGCAGCGTCTCGATCCCGAGGTGCAGGCGCACGCCGTGGGACCGGCGGCCGATCCGGGCCGGGTCGAAGCCGCGGCCGTCGTCGCGCACCGAGCCGCGCAGCGTCCCGTTCGAGACGGCGACCGCGATCTCGAGATGGTGGGCCTGCGCGTGGCGGCGGACGTTCGAGACGGCCTCGCGCACCGTCCGGTAGGCGACCTCCTCGACCATGAAGGGGATCGGCTCCGACGGGACGCTGACCTCGATGTCGAGGTCGGCCTCGTGGCCGGCCTGCGATGCCAGCTCGCGCACCGCCTTCGCGAAGCCCTGCGGCGGCCGCAGCTCGAACATCAGCCGGCGGGTGCGGTCCGTGGCCGCGGCGAGCGTCTGGCGCGTCGACTCTGCAACGCCGCGGATGGCGTCGGCGTCGGTGCACCCCGCCAGCCTGTCGAGCGCGAGCAGCGACGCCGCCAGCACCTGCACCGTGTCGTCGTGGAGCTCCGAGGCGATCCGGCGCCGTTCCTGCTGCTCGGCGCGGAGGAGGCGCGAGACGACCCGCCGGCGCTCGGCCTCGCTGCGGTGCACGAGCTGCTCGAGCGCGCGGCAGCGGGCTTCGAGGCGCCGAACCTCGGCGCCCGTGTCGGTCGTGCTGCGAGCCACTACAGCAACCCCCGATCGACGGCGCCGATGCCTTCCCACAGCGCGGCGAGTGCGGCCGCGGGGTTCCCCGCGCGCTCCTCGACCACCGCGAGCACCTGGTGGGCCTCGGCGCGGTAGTGCGGCGCCGCCGTTCCCTCGAGCAATTCGATCGCCCGCCGGCAGAGGAAGCGCGCCTCGTCGAGGTCGGCCTCGGCAAGAGCCGCGCGGGCGAGGACGAGGCAGGCGCTGCCGGCGATGGCGGGCTCTGTCGCCTCGGTCTCGTCGAGCGCCTTGCGGGCGGCGGTCTGCGCACCGGCGATGTCGCCGGCCAGAAGAGCCGAGCGGCCGCGCTCTGCGTTCAGCATGGCGAGCTCCGGCGCCCCGGCGCCCGCGTCGCGCATGAGCTCCTCGGCGCGCGTCAGCTCCTCGTCGGCCTCGGTGCGGCGGCGCTGGTCGAGCAAGATCTGCCCGAGGAGCAGGTGGGCGCGCCCGCGGAGCGCCGACTGCTCGGACTCTTCCAGATGCGAGAGCACCTCGCGGCCGTAGCGCTCGGCGAGCTTGAGGCGGCCCTGCTCGGCATAGGTCCGCGCGAGCGTCCACTGGAGCCGGGCGCGCGCGGTCGGGTCGGCGATCCGCGGCTCGAGCTCGATCAGGCCGGCAAGGACGACCTCGGCCTCGGCGAAGCGGCCCTGGTCGGTGTAGGCGCTTGCCAGGTAGACGCCGAAGCGCACCGCGCCCGGCACATCGGCGGGCGGGCGCATCACATCGTCGAGTGCCGTCCGCAAGAGAGCGATGCCCCTGCTCAGGTCGCCGACGCCCGCATAGGCGCGCCCGAGCGCCTCGAACATCGTCGGCCTGAGCCGGGGCGTTGCACCCGGGTCGCACGACCGCGCCTGCTCGAGCGCGGCAATCGCGCGCTCGTCGTCACGGCGCTCGAGAGCGACGAGGCCGCGCGCCTCAAGGGCGCGGCTGAGTGCATGCCGGTCCCCCGACCGGCGCGCCTCTGCCTCGAGCTCGTCGAGCCGCGAACCAGCGTCGGGCTCTCCCAGGCGAGCTGACATCTCGGCGAGCAGGATCGTCGCCGCGGGGATCGACCCCGCCGCATCCCGGCCCGCGAGCTCCTCGACCGTCACGTCGAGCCGGCGGGCCAGCTCGACGAGGATCGGCACGGACGGCACACGGTCGCCGGCCTCGACCCGAGACAGGTACGAGGTCGAGCAGCCGTCGAACGCGAGCCGCGCAAGCGACAGCCCCTTCTCCTGGCGCAGCCGACGGAGCCGCGCACCAAGCGCGCCTGCGTCGTCCACGTGGGTGGGGGGGCGGCGACCCACGGTCTCAGCATAGCCAGCCTGGCGCCTTCTGTCCATAGCGTGTTGACACAATATGGCGCGGCGCGATACGGTTAATTTCCTGAATCCTTCGGCTCCAAAGGAGACGCCATGGACGGCGGAAAAGCTTGGCCGTAAACAGATGGTGACAGAATGTGGGTACCCGCTGAACCACGATTTCCGGCGGGCCACGCAGCGCCGGCGGTCCACGGGCACAAACGCCCGCAAGGCCGCCGGCGCACGTGTTTTCGGAGGCGCGTCTAGCGCTCGAGTGTGACCGGGTTCCGCAGCGTGCCGACGCCGTCGACGGTGATCTCGACGACGTCACCCTCGCGGAGGTAGCGCGGCGGGACGCGCGAGTCGCCGACGCCGCCAGGGGTGCCGGTGGCGATGACGGTGCCCGCCTCGAGCGTGACCCCGGCGGAGCAGTAGACGATCAGGTCGACGATCGAGAAGATCAGGTTCGCGGTGTTCGAGTCCTGCATCGTCTCGCCCGAGACGACGGTGCGGATGCCGACCGACCCAAGATCCATGTCGGCGGCGCTCGCGACACAGGGGCCCATAGGCGAGAAGGTGTCAAAGCTCTTGCCGAGCGTGAACTGGCGAAGCGGCGTCTCGAGCTGGGCCCGGCGGCCGGAGACGTCGTGCAGGCACGTGACGCCGCCGACGGCGGCGCGGGCCTCGTCGGCCGAGGCGCGGTACACGGTGCGGCCGAGCACGACCGCCACCTCGCCCTCGTAGTCGGGGCGCGTCTCCTCGCGCGGGACGACGATCGCGTCGTCGGGCCCGACCAGCGCCGACGGGAACTTCGCGAAGACCACCGGGACCGGCGGGATCTCGAGCTCTGACTCCGCGGCGTGGTCGCGGTAGTTGAGGCCGATCGCGATCAGGCTTCTGGGGACGGTCGGGTGCAGAAGGCGGAGGCCGGCGAGCGGCATGGGGTCGCCGGAGGCCGCCGCGATGTGGTCCCAGCCCTCGTCGGAGGGGACGAAGCCCTCGGGCTGCGCGGCGCCCGCGTCGACCACGGCGTCGCCGTCGAGGCGGCCGAGGCGAGCCTCGCCGCCGGCGGTCGCGTAGCGGACGGCCTTCACCGGCCCTGCTCCGTCCGCAGCACTTTGAGCGCGTTGATGGCCCGCGGGATGCCGGTGTACGGGGCGGTCTGGAGGATGGCCTCCTCGATGTCGGCGTCGGGGACGTCGATCGCCCTGAGCGCCTCGATGTGGGCGGCGACCTGCGGGTCGGAGCTGCCGAGGCCGGTCAGGAGCGCGAGGATGATGAGTTCGCGCTCGCGCGGGCTGAGGTTCGGGCGGGCGTGGACGTCGCCGAAGACCCAGTCGACGAGCCAGGTCGACATCGGCTCGCCCATCCGATCCATGAACGTCTCGCCGCCGGGGTGGTCGCCCAGCTCCTTCAGGCGCTCGAGGCCGCGGCGGCGGCGGTCGTCGGTGGCGTCGCTCATGCGGGTGCCTACGATACTGTCCCCGGCCGTGGCGGATCGCAGGGTATGCGTGCAGCACGACGGGTCGCCGGCCTGGGGCCGGCTCGAGGGCGCCGATGTCGTGCTCGACTCGGGGGCGCGGATCGCGGCTGCGGAGGCGGAGTACCTCGCGCCGGTCGAGCCGACCAAGATCATCGCGACGCACCTGACGTACCGCAGCCGGGTCGAGGAGTACAGGGCGCGGACGCCGGCCGAGCCGTCGTACTTCATGAAGCCGCTCTCGACGCTGAACGGCCACGGCGGCGTGCTGCGGCGGCCGCGCGGAGCCCGGTTTCTGAACTACGAGGGCGAGGTGGCGGCCGTCATCGGGCGGCGGATGCACGGCGTGGCCGAGGCGGAGGCGTTGGCGCACGTCGCCGGATACGCGCCGGCCAACGACGTCGGGCTGCACGACTTCCGCCATGCCGACCGCGGCTCGATGCTGCGGGTGAAGGGGCAGGACGGCTTCTGCCCGATCGGGCCCGCGCTGACGGCGGCGGAGGACTTCGACCCCACGAGCTTCGAGATCCGCACGCTCCTGAACGGCGAGGTCGTGCAGGAGGGCTCGGCGGCGGATCTGATCTGGCCGATCGCCTACCTGCTCGCCGACCTGTCGCGCACCATCACGCTCGAGCCGGGCGACGTCGTCCTGACGGGCACGCCCGCCAACTCGCGGCCGATGGAGCCGGGCGACGTGGTGGCCGTCGAGGCCTCGGGGCTCGGACGGCTCGAGAACCGCGTCGTCGACTGGGACGTCGACCTCGCCGGGCCGGGCGAGCAGCTCCAGGTCTCGGCCAACACGCTGCACGTGGCACTCGCGATGCCCGAGGACGAGGCCGAAGAGGCCGTGCGCTCCGGCCGTTCCTAGCGTACTGTATCCAGTGTCCAGTGCCCGTTCGGCCCATTCAGATCGCGAGCGTCGTCGACCAGGTCCACGCCGCGCTGCGCAGCCAGATCCTCACGGGTGAGCTGGAGCGCGGCTCGCGCCTGCCGCAGGAGACGCTGGCCGCCGAGTTCGGGGTCTCGCGGACGCCGCTTCGCGAGGCGCTGCGGCGCCTGGCCGCCGAGGGGCTCGTCACGCTCCAGCCGAACTACGGGGCGACCGTCGCCCAGCTCGACTTCGGCGACATGCGCGACGCCTGGTCGGCGCGGCTCGTGATCGAGCCGCCGGCGGCGCGGCTGGCCGCCGAGCGCGACCCGGCGGCCGAGCTCGACCGCATGCGCGCGGCCGTCGCGGCCCAGCGTGGGAGCGCCGACCCGGCCAAGAGCCTCGACGCGAACCGGGAGTTCCACCTGGCGCTGGTGTCGGCGTCGGGCAACCCCCACCTGGCGCACTTCGCCGAGCTCCTGTGGGTCGCCAGGATCAGCGTCGCGATCTACACCGCCCAGGCGGCGCAGGCGGGCGGCACCGGCGCGTGGGCCGAGGAGCACGAGGCGATCATCGACGCGATCGCGGCGGGGGAGGGCGACCGCGCCGAGACGCTCACGCGCGACCACATCGCCCGGCATCCGCCCGTGGAGGGCTGAGGTGAAAAACGGTGCCAGGCACGAAAATTTCGTGCCTGGCACCCCGTTTGCAGCTAGATCGCCGAGTCCGGTGGGGCCGGCGTGAAGTCGACGTTCTCGTCGAGCGGCGCGACGCCGCGGTGCCCCGCTGCGTGTGACGCCGCGTTTCGCACGTTGTCCGGCCGCGTGACCTGCACGATCACGAACCAGACGGCAGCGAGCGCGACGACCGCGAGCGCCCAGTACATCGCGAGCCAGTTCGGGTTGTCGCCGCTGTGCGGCTCGGGGTTGAGCGCGCCGTAGAAGCCGAGAAGCGGCGTCGCGATTGCGACCAGCACCACGAGGTACTGCCACCACACCCCCTTGCTCTGCATCACCAGCCGGATCGAAGCGATCGCCAGGATCAGGTAGACGAGCTCGATTGCGAACGAGCCCGCGGTGGCCGAGACGATGAATGCCGAGAACTCCTTCGTGCCGAAGATCGGGACGAACTTGTCCATCCAGCCTGTGCTGGTCGCGACGAACACGAGGAAGCCCCAGCCGACGCACACCACGAGGTTCCCGACCCAGGGCGTCTCGTAGCGCGACGTCTTGGCGAAGAACGACGGCAGGAGGCCGTCGCGGCCGAGTGCGAAGTAGCCGCGGCCGATCGTGACGCAGATCGCAAGCGCCAGGCCGAGGGCGTCGAGGATGACGACCAGGTCAATGATCGTGGCGAGCCACGAGCCGACGTAGCGCGTCGCCATCGTGTCGAGGTAGGCGGGGTCGGCGATCCACTTGCCCGCTTCGACGGCCGACTTGCCGTAGCCGATCGCGATTGCGTAGGACATGACGACGTAGAACGCCGCCGACGCGGCGATCGTCCCGAGCACCGCGCGCGGGATCGAGTTGTGCGGGTCGTTCGACTCCTCGCCGATCGAGGCGGCCGCCTCGAAGCCGACGAA